>PEXO01000169.1:1322-25445 GCA_002779045.1 Elusimicrobia bacterium CG08_land_8_20_14_0_20_59_10
AGGGAACGCAGAAATGCTTCCTGCACATAGCCTCGGGCACCGCCTGGGCTATCTCCGGGGGCACTTCCATCTTGCCCAGGTCTATGGCCTTAAAGCCCCATTCGTCGGCGAGTAATTTAATCAGCTTCAGTTCGGGAACGAGCTTCTGTTCCAGCAGCGCCAGCTGCAGTGATTTATTCTCATTTTTAGCGGCTTCTTCCGTGGTCTTGCACTGTTCTTCGGTCAAAAGCTTTTCTTCTATGAGGATCTCCCTCATGTTCCTTTTGCGCTGGAATCCTTTTGACGGTGGCATGCAATGGTTAATTATAATTATATTTAAGCGCTTACACAAGGTTAAGAGCGCCGTTGACCCGCAGACGCAGCGCCTGAGTCCGGGACGCGGACGCTTTCAATCGCTGAATTCGAGCACATCGCCCGCCGCAAGGCGTCCCGCCGAACGCCCGGAGGGCAGCTCCAGCACCCCCCGCGCACCGCGAACCCACGACGAAAACCGCCACGGTTTAAGATCCGCAATAATACGGAGAACTTTCAGGTCTCCGTCCAGGAACACCGCGTCTATGGGGAAGCGCATGAAGCACATATGTATCATCGCGCAGGGTTCAAGCCAGAGCCCTTCCTCGGCGCCGAGGCAGCGGCGCGGGATAAGCCCGAAAAGCCTGGAAGAAAACGTATCCGCGCGCCCCGCCAGGGCGCTTACGGGCAAATTTCGCGTCTTGTTAAAAACCAGCATCCGTTCTCCACCCGCGTTTCAGCGGATAAGCGCCATTTTACCGACGGAGACTCCATTGTCCGTCTTTACCCGGAAGATATACACCCCGCTGGCGGCCTCGATACCGGCATCGTTCCTGCCGTCCCAGTCCAGGGCGTCGAGCTTGCGCACCAGTTCCCCCTCCGTGGTATATATCTTAACCTCGGAATTAGCGGAAAGGAGCGGCTCCGGCACCGTGAAGGTGGCCCTGCGGTCCCTTTTTGGCCTGAAGGGGTTGGGGTAGGCAACAGCCCGGGAGTCCGTCCCGTTGGCATCGCGCAGGCCAAGCGCCAGCCGCATAGCTTTAAGCGCATTTATCCGCCCATGCCCATAGTACCGGTCCGGCCCGGCCGCGCCCAGGTCGTCGGCGGAATCCATCATATAGCCTTTTACATCGTCGTTCGAGGCCGACGGTTTGGCCGCCCAGAGCAGCGCCGCCAGCCCTGCCGTCATCGGGGAGGAAAAAGAAGTGCCGCTGGCCGGGGCATAGCCGCTGCTGATATCGGTGGTGTAGATCTCCACTCCCGGCGCGGTAAGGCCCCTGCTTATCATCAACGTATCGCTATTGGAGAAGGCAGCCAGGGAATCCGTATTATCAGTGGCCCCCACCGCGATCACATAAGGACAGGAGGCCGGAGAATCTATTTCAGACGCGTACCCGTTCCCTGCGGCCGCGATGACCATGAGACCGGTAGTATGCGCCGCGGCGATCGCGGACTGCAGCGGGGAAGAACAGGAGCCGGAATCGCCGAGACTTATGTTCACCACTATCTTGCCAAGCGCCGGCGTATCATGCAGCGCGTTCAGCTCTACGATGGCGAGAGCGATGGCTTCGTCGGTGGTGGCGCAGATACGCCCGGGTTTATTCTCACAGTCGCTGTAGCAGTCGGCGCTGTCGAATACTTTCATGGAAATAAGCTGCGCCCCCCAGGAGACGCCGGCGATGCCGGCCGCATTGTCCGCTTCGGCCGCGGCTACTCCGGCACCGCGCGTGGCATGATTGCAGACGGGGGTAAGCAGATCGTCATCGGAAGCCGTGGGGGAGGCCTCCGGCGTAAAAGCCCTGCTCGTACCTACAAGTTTATCCTTCAGCTCCGGGTGGGTCCCGTCTATACCGGTATCTATCATCGCAACGGTGACGGGGACCGTGCCGGGAAAACCTGTCCCGTATTCCCACGCGCCGTAGGCCTCTATGCGGGAAAGCGCGTACTGGCTGCCCAGGAAAGGATCGCTGGGAACCCGGCTGGGCCTGTAGACCCGGTTCGGGACGGCAGCTTCTATAATGCCGGTCCCCTGAAGCAGCGACAAGCCCTGCGAAACGGACATCCCGGCGGGCAGGGAAACGGAAACCCAGCCCAGGCCCTTGAGCTGATTGCGCACCTGGAACCCCGCCGCGGAAAGGACCTGCGCTGCGGCCGAGGAGGAGATCCCCGTTTTGAACCTGACCAGCGAGGAACCGCGGGCTACCTCAATGCCTTTTCCGCCGGCGGCCGAAGCGGAAAAATAGCGCTCAACCCTGAGCGCATACGCGGACTGTAACGGCAGCGCCAGGAGCAGCAGCAGCAAAAAGCGGCGTGCCGGCCGGTATCCGGTCATTATTTGGTCTTTTTCCCCCAGGCTGCCTTTATAGCTTTTTCCACGGAAGTTTTAAGAGCCCTGTCCCTGAACTCCAGGCTTTCCGGAAAGGCCACCCAGAAAGCGCCAGGCTCCCTGAAGGAGGCCATTATCCCCGCAACCACCAGCAAATCCCCGTCAAAAGAGAGCTCGGCATTGGCCACGCGCGACTTGGATTTGAGCGGCTTTATCGCGTCTATCTTTATCACCGGGGCCGCGGGCCTGGCGGGAGGCTTCGCGCAGCCTTTTTTAAAACAGGTCTCGAGTTTAACGTAAAGCGCCCGGGAAAGCAGCTTCACGTCGAAATATGTCTTCTCCTTGTACTGCGTCACCGGCAGCACTACGGCGCCCTCCTCGTAAGTTATGCCTTTAACCGTCAGCCCCGGGAACAGGAAGTCGCCTTTCGCGGCGCCCTTTACAGCCGCCGGCACGGTACCGGTCACGTCCAGCGACCAGGCCGACGACACCGTCACAACGCACAGAACAAGTATCTTAATCGCGTTTTTCATTGGCCTTCCCTATAATAGCCACAAGGTCGTGTATATCGTCCAGCTCATGGTCCGCCCCGGATACTTTCGTATCGAACTCATTGCCGTATTTAGCCCAGGCCGTGCGTATACCCAGCGCCTTGGCGCCCTTGATGTCGCGCTCGGCCCAGTCCCCCACCATTATGGCGTCGCCCGGGTCCACGTCAAGCAGGCTGATTATCTTCTGGAAAGGCCTGGGGGAAGGCTTTTTCTCCCCGGTATCGTCGAAGGTTACGACATGTTCGAAGTAATGATGCAGACCCAGCCCCACTATGCGCATCCAGACCGACAGGCGCGGCGCGTCGGACAGCACCCCCATCTTTATGCCGCTCTTGAGCAGTTCTGTAAGCGTCAGGCGCACATGGGGGTAAAGTGTCATGTGCCCGTCCTTGGCCTGCTTGTAGCCTATGATGCCCGCGGCCAGTATGCGGTAGTCTATCTGGCCGAACTCTTCCAGGAGCACCTTGTCGAAGATGTTCTGGTCCTCTATCCCCTCGGCCCAGTAAATCTTGAAGATCTTATCTATCATCTCCTGCTTGGGCATGGCGAGACCGGCGTCTATCATGGCGTCCACGGCGGCGTCCACGGCGGCGCGCTTCATGCGCATGAAGTCCATCAGTGTATTGTCGATGTCGAAGATTACGGCTTTTATCATTTATTTTTCGGCTCGGTGTAGCGGTCCAGGTAGGCAAAGGTCCTGGTATCCACGCGCACCCTGTCCCCCTGCTTAATGAACATCGGCACCTTTATCTCCAGCCCGGTGGAGACCCTGGCGCTCTTCATCACGTTGGAGACGGTATCACCCCTTACGCCGTCCACGGTCTCGGTTATCTCCATCACCAGGTTGGCAGGCAGCTGTATGCTGAAGAATTTTCCGTCGAGGTAAAGCCCCTCCACCTGCATATCCTCGGTCATGAACTTGATCTGGCTGCCGAGCTTCTCTATGGGCAGGCCGGCCTGTTCGAAGTTCTCGTTATCCATGAAATAGGCCATGCCCGCGTCGGAATAGACATAGGTCTTGGCCCTCTTCTCCACCAGCACGTCCTTGAACTTATCCTCCGGCCTGTAGGTGGTCTCGATGATGGAGCCCGTCTCCACGTTCAGGAGCTTCACGCGCACCACCGCCCGGGCCTGGGATTTGCGGTGATGCTGGTACTCCAGCACCTCCACCGTTACCCCGTTCTCGTTTATGAACATCGTTCCCGCTTTAAACTGCGTTGACAATATCATTGCGTTCTCCCGTATCCGTTCTTAATTCATGCGGCGGACTTCCCCGCCTGGTACGACATCACTTTCAGCGCCAGTATCCGCTTCTCCAGCGGCGGGTGCGTCGCCAGCAGATCCGCCGTGAAACCCGTTTTTTCCTCTATAAGGCTGCCGCGCGGGTCGGCTATACACATATGAGCTACGCCGTTGTTTATAGCCCTGGTGGGCATGATGGCGCCGCGTATCTTCTCCAGCGCGGACACGAGCGCCAGGGGGTTGCGGGTGAGCTCCGCGCCGCTCGCGTCGGCCAGGAACTCGCGCTGCCTTGAAATAGCCATGGCGAGTATCCGCGAAATAAGCGGCGCCAGCAGGACCAGCAGCAGCCAGACTATGAAGAACAGGCCGCCGCCGCTCTTGCGGTCGGAGCCGCGCGAAGAGGCAATTACGGAGGAGCGCCGGCCATAGCGCATGCTGCGGCCGGAAAAATCGCTAATAAGGGCTATGGCCCCCATAAGGGTCGCCGTGACCGTCATCAGGCGTATGTCGTAATTGCGTATATGGCTCATCTCGTGGGCGACCACGCCCTGCAGTTCCTCGCGGTTAAGCGATTTCACCAGTCCCTCCGTCACGGCGATCACGGCTTTGGAAGGGTTTATACCTGCGGCAAAAGCGTTCAGGTCCGGGTCCGGGATGATATACCCCTGCGGGACGGGCAGCCCCGCAGCGGTGGCCATCTCCTCCACCACGTTAAGGAACCGCTTCTCTTTCTCGTTTTGCGGCGCGGCGCGGCGCGCCTTAGTGGAACGCAGCACCATGCCTGTGCCGTTAAAGACGCTGTTTGCCGCCATGCCCAGGCCGAAAAGCAGCGCGCCGATCGTCCCGTAAGGGACGTTCCCGCCGCCGGAGCCCTGTGCTTCGTAATACCCGGCGGGTTTCAACTTATACTCCGGGACCGCACCCGGGTTGAAATTCAGATAGAAGAAATCGAAGCCCAGGCCTATAGCCAGGAAAAAACCGATGAACACGGCCATGATCCCGGCCGTCATGCGGCGGTTGGAAGCCTGCTGTTCGTAGATGTTCATCGGAAAAATCGAGAATCACGAATCGAGGATCAAGAGCCGGAAAGCAGCAAGAACAAATTCCCCTGATTCTCGACTTTCGATTCTAGATTCTTAGATGCGTTACACCGCCAGGTTGACCTTGGGGGTTTCCCTTTCCGGGGAATCTATCGGCAGCTCCCACAACGCGGACGCCGTAAAGCCGAGAACGGAAGCGAAAAGGTTCATGGGGAACACCTGCTGCTTCGTATTGAACTTCGTCACCACGTCGTTATAGAACTGGCGCGAAAAACTTATCTGGTTCTCCGTGTGGGTCAGTTCTTCCATGAGCGTCTTGACCGCTTCGTTGGCCTTGAGGTTGGGGTAGTTCTCGGAAATGGCCATAAGCCGTCCCAGGGCCTGGGTGAGCATGCCTTCCTTGGCCATCACTTCGGTCATATTCCCGCCCTGTCCGGCGGACATCGCGGCCGCGCGGGCCTGCACCACGCGCTCGAGCGTCTCTTTCTCGAATTTCATCTCGCCTTTGACCGACTCCACCAGGTTGGGGATCAGGTCGTGCCGCCTTTTAAGCTGGACGTCTATCTGCCGGAAGGCGTTCAGCACCTGGTTCCTCAGCCCCACCAGGCTGTTGAAAACCATGACGATCCCCAAACCGACAACTACCAGCACGATTATTGCAATAGCCATTACCGCCTCCTGTTCATCTAGACTATGTCTGTGCCGTATCAGACGCTATGCGTTTCAGACGGCCTAGACTATGTCTGTGCCGTATCAGACGCTATGCGTTTCAGACGGCCTGGTTAAGATCTCACAGCCGTTCTTTTTCACCAGAACGGAATCTTCTATGCGCACCCCGAACTTCCCCGGCAGGTAGATACCCGGCTCCACCGTCACGGTCATTCCCGCTTTCAGGGTCTCATCCGATCTGGTGCTCAGGGAGGGAGCCTCGTGGATCTCCAGCCCCACCCCGTGACCCGTACTGTGTATAAAATACTGCCCGTAGCCTGCGGCCGCTATATGGTCGCGGCAGGCTGCATCCACGGCGCGGGTCTTTACCCCCGCGCGCACGGAGTCCAGCCCGGCCTTATGCGAGCCCGCCACTACGGAATACACCTTCCGGAACTCCTCCGAAGGGCGGCCGTGGAACCAGGTGCGTGTTATATCGGAACAATAATTGCGGTAAACGCAGCCAAAATCGATCAGCACGGCCTCGTTCTTCTTCAGCCTGCGCTCCGAAGTTTCATGGTGCGGCAGGGCGGAATGGGGACCGAAGCCCACGATAAGATCGAAAGACGGGCCCTTGGCGCCCATGGACTGCATCACGTCCTCCAGTTCAAGCGCCACCGATAGTTCGGTGCGGCCTGTCCGTACGCGGGGCTTTAGTATGCGTATCGCCTGGGCGGCTATATGGCAGGACCTGCGCACCGTCGTTATTTCTTCCCCTTCTTTGACGGAGCGCAGGCAAGCGCTAAGCCCTTTCCGTTCCAGGAAACCGCGCTTCTTCCAGAGGTTGCCGCGGAGATAACTTTCGGTCTCCGGCTCAAAAGCCGTCCGCTTCAGGCGGTTCTCCTTTACGGCGGCCGAGACGGCCTCCGGCAGGCTGTCCGGGGCTGAGGCCCGCACAAAATTCACCTTGGAACTAAAATCGGCCAGCAGCATCTTGGGCATGAAAGCCCAGGCCGAGGAACGCGAGACCAGCATGACCGGCCCTTCGAGAGGGTAGCCGGTGAAGAAACCGGTTTCGAGTTTCCGGGCCAGGACCAGGGCGTCCAGTTTCTCCCGCTTCAGCAGTTTCTGAAGGTCTTTGATCCGCTTCGCGTGTATATTCATAAAGCGACCGCGCGGGCCGGCCCGCGAAGATACCTTTTTACGTGAATGATTATACAATTTTTTAGCCCGGGCCCCGCTGTATTCCCGCGCGGACGGCGGGCTACTTGGCGGGCAGGTACCTGGCGGTCCTGACCAGCCCCCACGAATTAGCCAGGTACTCGGCCAGGGCCAGCAGCGTCTGTCCGCCGTAATTTATGCTGGCGGCCAGCTTGATGGACGAGGCTTCCGGGAAATATCTGGCCGGCACGGGGATGTCCCCCATGCGGAACCCCCCATGCGCCGCCTCCAGCAGGAACTGTGAATCGAAAACGAAACCGTCGGAGTTCATTTTCCAGTTTATGGTCTCAAGGGCCTTGCGCGAATAGGCGCGCAGGCCGCTATGCCATTCCCCCAGGTTCTGCCCGGTCAGCAGGTTCTCCGTTATGCTGAGCGCGCGGTTGGCTATATACTTGTACGGCGGCATTCCCCCGGAGAGCACCTCCCGCCGGGTCCTTATGCGGTTGCCCAGCAGTACGTCGCAGATGCCGCTTTCTATAATACCGGTCATGAAAGGCACCACGCGCGGATCGTACTGGTAATCCGGGTGCAGCATCACCACTATATCCGCCCCGACGGCCAGCGCTTTTTCATAGCAGGTCTTCTGGTTGCCGCCGTAACCTTTGTTCTTTTCATGCCTGTAAGCCTTCAGTCCCAGCTTAAGCGCCAGGTCGTAGGTATGGTCTTTGGAACAGTCGTCCACAAGTATTATCTCGTCCACGGAACCGCGGGGAATGGATTTGACGGTCTCCACCAGCGTCAGCTCGGCGTTATAGGCGGGCAGAACGGCTATTTTTCTCATATCTTCTCCAATTCCCGCAGAAGCGCGAGAAGCTCGGCTCCTGTCAGTTCCTGCGGCCGGCAGGTAAGTTTATGTCCTTGTTTTTCCAGGACCGATGAAACACCCGCCTTTGAATATTTTCCTGAAAGGGCGAGCGAATTGATCAGCGTTTTGCGCCTGTGCGCGAAAGCCGCTTTCAGGAAAGAAGCGAAAGCGGTGAAAGCCGCCGGGGAGGGCAGCGCCCTCCGGGGCCTGAAGATGAGCACCGAGGAATCCACTTCCGGGACCGGGGTAAAGCACCCGGCGGGGACGTCGAGGAGCAGTTCCGCCTCCGCCTGCGACTGCGAGATAATGGAGAGATAACCGTAATCGCCGGCGCCGGCGGGAGCGGTTATCCTGCGCGCCACCTCGCGCTGGAACATGAACACGGCCAGCTCAAGAGCGGGGCAGGCCAGCGTCTTCTCCAGGATGGCCGTGGAACAGTCGTACGGCAGATTTCCCACAAAGACCGTCTTCCTGCCCGCCGTGAGGGCCGGCAGGTCGAGCTCCATGAAATCGCGGTTCAGGAGTTCCAGTCCCGGGTGCGCCGTCTTCAGTTCGGCCGTCAGTTCCGGGTCTATCTCCACAGCCAGCATACGGGAACCGAACCCGGGAAAAAGCAGCCCCGTCAGCGCCCCCTTGCCCGGGCCGATCTCCACCAGCAGCTCGCAAGGAGCCTGCCCCGCCGCCGCCGCGATGCGGGAACGGACGTTCTTGTCGTGCAGGAAGACCTGGCTGTATTTAGGCATGAGTAAATGCGCGCGCTCAGGAGAACAGCTCCCTCCTGAGCTTTATCTCTTCCCCGGTTTTCCAGACATCCCCCGCTCCTACGGTGAGCAGCACGTCGCCGCTCCTGAGCTCCTTGGAAAGTTCCAGGCTGCCGGGGAAAGCTTCCGCCTTCAGACCGGAGCGGCGCAGTTCCGCAAGGAGCCTCGCGGAAGAAACGCCAGGGATGGGCTTTTCCCCGGCCGGGTAGATGTCCATAAGGTAGACCCTGTCAGCTCCCGGAAAAGCACGGGCGAAGTCTTTGAGGAGTATCTTAGTGCGGGTGTACCTGTGCGGTTGGAAAACGACCTTGAGCCTGCGGCCGCTGAACAGCTCCCGCGCGGCCGCTATGGCCGCTTTTATTTCCGTAGGGTGGTGGCCGTAATCGTCCAGGAATTCCACCCCGGCCGCCCCGCCCAGGCGCTCCATGCGCCGCTTCACGCCCTTAAAATCCTCTATGCCGGCAGCGAGGCCGGCGAAATCAAAACCGAGATAGGACCCGGCGGCAAGCGCGCAGAGCGAGTTCAGCAGGTTGTGCCGCCCCGGCGCGTGCAGGCGCACATGGCCTTTTCGCGAGCCCCTGAAAAAAGCGGTATAGGAACTGCCGCCGCCGGGCAGGCCCTTTATGTCTGCGGCGGTCCAGTCCGGGCGGCCGGCAAGGCCATAGGTTTCATAAGGACATTTCACCCCGCCCAGCACCGACGACAGAACGGGGTCGTCGGAGCAGAGCACGGCCCGGCCATAGAACGGCACCCTGGCCAGGTGCAGCAGGAAGGCCTCCTTAAGCCGGGCCATGTTGCCGTAATGATCAAGGTGGTCGGAATCAATGTTGGTAACGCAGGCCACCAGCGGCGAATAGTCCAGGAAAGAGCCGTCGGACTCGTCGGCCTCCATCACGAAATACTCGCTTTTGCCCAGGCTTACGTTGGAGCCTATGTTCTTGAAGATGCCCCCCACCACGGTGGTAGCGTCCGCCCCGGCACAGAGCAGCGCCGACGAGATCATGGAAGTGGTAGTGGTCTTGCCGTGGCTGCCGGCCACCGTGATCGTTTTTTTCAGCTCGGCTATTTTGGAAAGCATGCGCGCGCGCCGCACCACCTTCACCCCGCGCGACAGCGCCGCCCTCAGCTCCGGGTTGTCCGGCCTGACGGCCGAACTTACCACCACTATGTCCGCGCCGCCCAGGTTGGACGCGGCGTGCCCGAGATGCACCCTGGCGCCCTCTTTCTTCAGGCAGGAGGTGAGCTCGGAGGTACTGCTGTCCGATCCGGAAACCCCGAACCCGGCGGCCAGCATCAGCCTGGCTATGCCGCTCATGCCTATGCCGCCTATCCCGATAAAGTGCACTTTCCTGACGCTTTCAAGCGTAAAATCGCTGGTATGGTCCATTGTCTCATTGCTCCATCAGGCGCAGCCTGCCGTCCAGCCAGTACTGCGCCGCCGCCACGGCTTTGTCCCAGTTCTGCGGGACCAGTTCAATTATAACAGTATCGGCCATTCCCGAAAAAGCTTTTTCAAAAAGCTTCGCGCCCTTCCGGTGAAAGACCAGGCACGGCGCCGGAGAGAACAGCAGCTCCACCACTCTCGACGTGAATTTTTCCGACTTGAGCGCTATGGGGCCCAGTTCGTCCAGCAGCAGCACGCGGCCCCCGGCGGCCGCTTTTTCCAGCGCCGGCAGGGCCGTCTTTTCCAGCGCGTCCAGGTTAAGCCCGTATTTATTGAAAGCCGCCGGGGAGACCAGGCTTTTGGAGGCCAGCACCGCGCGGCCGCCCCCCAGCGCCTCAAGCACGTAACCTCCCCGGGAGGCGCCGTCCCTGGCCTCCAGCGTACGGAACCCGCCCAGCCAGCGGGCATACACGCCGCACAGCTTCGCGGCCAGCCGCTCCTTAAGCGGGCAGCTGGAAAAAGCGAACACCAGGTTCACGGTGGAAGCGGGTACGGTCATTTTTTCACATCCAGCCAATTCCTGTTGGCCAGGGCGGTCTTATTGCCGGGCTCCAGCTTAAGCGCCTCCAGGCAGGCGTTCAGGGCACGGGCTGTATCCCCGGCGGCCACCCAGGCGGCGCTGCGCCCGAGTGCCGCCTGGACCCCGGGCAAGTCGAAATCGGACAGCGCCAAAGAAGCTTCCCCCAGCAGCAGGTAGCCGAGTCCCCGGACGGTGCGCAGGCCGGACTTAAGCGGTGTCCCGGCTTCCCCCATCTCCTCCACGGCCTCGCCCACGTTTTCCATCCAGCTGTCGCCCATTATCCAGAGCCCCATATCGTTCCCTACGTCGCGGGGGACATAGAGCGGCTTTTTTTTCTCGTCTTTTTTTTCCGCGGGAATGCCTGTTTCGATATTGAAGTTCAGCCTGGCGTCGCTGCCGGAAGAAACGCTCTGAATCATTTTCCCGGCTGCGGCGGAGACGTCTTTTATGCGCTTTGACCGCTCCCGGGCGGTGCCGGCCGGCAGGAAATATTCGCGTTTGGTATAACTCACCCTGGGCCGTTTCAGTGCCAAGGCCAGTTTTCCCTCTCCACCGTCCGGCGTATGTCCCGGCAGCACTGCCTTGGGGGTCTCAAGCATCTCTATCTGTACCCTTGCCTCCTGCTCCGCCGGGATGCGGCTGAGCGCGGACAGCAGCGGCTGACCTTGGGGGGACACCATCGGAATGGTGTCCCCCGAGGGGCCCCCCGCGGTATAGGCCAGCCCCATGGATATGCCGCCTTTTTCGTTAGGCGGGGCAAGAAGAAAAGCGCCTTCCAGCACCTTAGCCATCTCTTTTTCCCGCCCGGCCTTGGCCAGCGCCCAGGCCAGGCGGAACCTGGCCACCGAATCGCGCGGCTTAAGGGAAAGCGCCCGGCGGTAAAGTTTTATGGCGGGGCCGGACTTGCCGTCACGTTCGTACAGCACGGCCAGCTCCAGCATCGCGTCCTCGTAGCCGGGGAACAGGGAAACGGCCTTCTCGAGTTCCGCCGCGGCCTGGTCGTAACGCCCCAGGCGGGAATAGAACAGCCCCAGCTGGTAGCGGTAAAGCGGGTTGGCCGGCTCGAGCTGCACGGCGGAGCGGAAATAATCCAGCGCCTTGCCGAAATTGCCCAGCACGTGGTAGATGGAACCGGCGTTCATTTTCACGTCGGAACGCTCCGGTCCCAGGCGCTCCGCCTGCAGAAAATCTCCCAGGGCCTCGCGGTACAGGCCGTCGCGGGCGCGGACTATCCCGCGCAGCTGGAAGGCCATGGAACTGGCGGGGTCCAGCTTCAGCGCCTCCTCGAATTCGTCCAGGGCTTTGCGCGGTTCGCCCAGCCAGTAAAGCGCGGAACCGTAGAACAGGCGCGGCAGGGGATCGTCGGGTTTCAACTGGACCGCTCTGAAAAATTCGTCCGCGGCGGCGGGGTAGTTCTGTTCGCCCATAAGGGCATACCCCCTGCGCAGGTTGACCGCGCCCTGCGCCTCCATTATCCGGTCCCAGACGGTCTTGACGCCGGCCCTTTCCGGCACACCGAAAGCGGGCCGGCTGAATACAAGGAATAAAAGGAGGACTCTGACAGGTGTCACGGTTTTCAGCGGCCGACCTTTATCTGCCGCGGGGTATTGAACTTTCCCTCGAACCCCAGCAGGTCCACCAGGGAAACGCGCATCCAGTAGTTGCCGGGGGCAAGCGCATCGTTGAGGTCTATCGTCTCGAAAGCGTTATAGTTCTTATCCAGCGCCAGGCTGGAAAAGCTCTGCTCCCGGGAAACCTGGAGATGGTAGGCCTGCACCGGGTTCGCCACCGAGATCATCTTAAGCGCTTCATCCGCGGAGATGTTCTTATTGGTGAGATCGCCCTTCGGGACCTGCTTCATGGTCCCGGAGTCGGGAAGCCGGGCGCGGGCGTCCGGGACCTTCCCGGAGTTCTTAATATTGAGAGAGACTATGCCTCCGGTCGTGCTGAGCTTGGAAGTACCGAGCGAGGCCAGCTTTGTCTGGGACTGGGAGTCGAACTCCAGCGAGGGCGGCAGCTCGATCGGGGCCGACGGCGGCATATCCAGCTTCACCTCCGAGGCAAAACCCTCCCTCACCTCCACCGTCTTGCCCTGCGCTTCCACGTCGGCCCTGCCCTTATAGACCTGCACCAGCGTGGTGAGGTCTGCTTTTATTTTCGCGCCGAACTCGGTGTCTTTGGTCTTTGGTGTTATCCTCGCGGAGTCCGTGACCACGCGCGAGCGCAGCCCCCGCATCTCCCCGGCCTTCAATTCCACATCCACGTTCTTCCTGCCCGGCGGGCGCAGCACGGCGATGGAATTGGAGTAAAGGCTGAGCAGCTGCCCGGTGTAGAACTCCACGTCCGCCCGGGCGTCCACCCTGGTGCGCAGCGTGTCGTTCTTAAAAAGATCCATTTTAGCGGAGACGTCGCTCCAGTCGGATTTTCCCGAACGGCGGTAAAGCACGTCGGGAAGGAAATAGACCAGCTTGGCGGCACGGTACTGTTCCTTTATCAGCGAAACCGGCACCTTAAGCGCCATGCCCGGCAAGGCTATCGAGGGGTCAGAGGAGGGCAGTTTGTTGTATTTAAGGAGCTGGTTCCACTTCCTGGGATCCTTAAGGTAGACGTTGGAGATGCTCCAGAGCGTGTCGCCGGGGCGCACGATCACGGTCTGCAGTTCCTCGGCGGCCCCCCTCGCGGACGCCGGACAGGCAAGCAAAATAACCAGTAAAAGTTTTTTCAAACAACCCTCCCCGCTTCGCGCCGTTCCGGTCCGCTCCAAAATCGGCTCAGCCTGGTCATATTATTTTGCGGCCTGCCTTACCACCACCTGCCCGGCCTCGTCCTTTTCCAGGTTCCTGGGGAACGAGAACAGGAATTTAGCTCCTTGCCCGGGCTCCGATTCCACCCAGATCCTGCCCAGGTGCACCGCAGCCGCGTACTTGCAGATGGTGAGGCCCAGCCCCGTGCCGCCGGCCTTCTGCCCTTTCACCTGCTCGAATTTTTCAAAGACCTTGCCGAGATACTCGGGCGGTATGCCGTCGCCGGTATCGCGCACCCAGGCCGTGACGGTGCTGTCGTCGGCGGAAATACCGGCGGTGATCACGCCGTTCTCCGGGGTGAACTTTATGGCGTTGCCGATAAGGTTGGTGAACATGCGTTCCATCAGCCCCTGGTCCGCGTTCACCACCGCGTCCTTGTCGCCTTCCAGCTCAAAACGGAGCTGCTTGCGCTGCCCGAGGGATTCCATAAGCTCTATCACTCGCGTGGCCGTTTCGCGCAGGTTCAACGGGACCAGCTTCACTTCCATCTTGCCTGCCTCCACCTTGGCCACGTCCAGAATGTTATTGATCATGCCCAGCAGACGGAAGGCCGCGCGGTCTATGGAGACCAGCATCTTTTTCTGGGCGGCATTGACCGGGCCGGGGATCTCCTTGACCAGGAACTCCACGAACCCCTTTATGGCGCCCATCGGGTTGCGCAGGTCGTGCGTTATGGAATGGAGGAACTCGTCCTTTATGCGGGCCAGTTCCTTGTCCAGCGTGATATCGTTGAAAGCCACCAGGCGGCCGATGGGCTCGGCATGGCCGGGCGCCGTTATCGGGGTGGAGAAACACCTGAACACGCGGCAGGAATGCTCCAGCGAAACCTCTATCTCGCGGAAATAACTTTCCTTCCTGGAATTGAACACGTCCGAAACGGCCTCTTTCATGCCGGCGTCGGCTATCAGCTCCGGGAGCGGTTTGCCTTCCACCGGGTTAGCCTGTCCCAGGCCCAGCACCGAGCGGGCCTTGCGGTTGACCAGCTGCACCCGGCCGGCGAGGTCGGTCATTATTATGCCGTCCTCCGTGGAAAAAAGTATCGCCTCGGTGTTCTTCTGCTCGCGTATGATACGGTCCACCTGCATGTCGGAATAAGACTTTAGCTGGCCGATCATCTTGTTGAAGGTCTCGCCCAGGTCTTTGAGCTCGTCGGAGGTGTCCACCTCGGCGCGGCGCGTGAAGTCTCCGGCCGCCACTGATTCCGCCGCAAGAGCAATGGCCGTGATGGGCTTGGCGAGGCTGCGGCTGAACATCCAGGCGGCCGCCAGGGAAAGAGCGAGGAAGACCAGCACGGCATAAACGGCCTGGCGGCGCACAAAATCCGCGTAGCGATAAGCGCCTTCCAGGGGCTGCGCGACCACTACCGCGCCGCCCAGATCGGGTATCGGGGCATAGGCGGCGAGCATGGCCCGGCCCGATTGGTTCTCGAACTCCATGGAACCGATAGAGAGCGCCTTTACGGCTACACCGGAAACGCGCCAGCCTGCGGCGGCCGCGGCCTCGCCGGAGTCGATATCCGCCGGCCAGGCTATAGGCTTAGCCGACGAATCCAGGATAAGGGGAAAGCCTCCTTCCCCCACCTTCTTAAGGTCCAGGCCGGCTATGAACGAGGAAATATCCAGGACGGAGCGCAGGACCATGTCCTTGCCGAAAGGATAATAAAAAACGGCCGACGAACCTTTCTCGTCTAGCGAGATGGCGCGGCTCCCGCCGAGAGCCTTCCTGAGATCCGGCACGGAGGCGTAGCTCTTAAGGCTGCCCTTTGAGTCCCCGTAGGGCGACAGTATCTTTACCAGTTCCTTCCCCTCTTTTGAAAGCACGGAGATCTCTTTCAGCTCCCTGCGCGTTTCCAGCAACGAGGAGAGAAGCGTCTGCTTGTTCTCCCAGTCCATCAGGAGCATGGCGGCCATAGCCGACCTGAGCGACCCGTCCGCGCTGCGTATATAGGATTTGAATTCGGAGGAGAGCTTATCCGCCATCGTGGAGTGCAGTTCCTGTATGGCTGTACGCACTCCCGCCTGGCCCAGGCTGATAAGGCGCCACCCGAGCAGCGCCATCGGGAGCGCCGACACGAGGACCATCACCAGCACCAGCTTATGAAAAAGCCTGAGTTTCATATTTTAGCAGGTTCAATTATAGCATTCCACGGGCTTCTAAGCGCCGACCCCGAAATTTTACAGTTCCGGCCTCATCGCGCGCAGCGCAGCGCCCCTGTGGCTGAGCTGGTTCTTACCCGGGGAAGACATTTCGGCAAGCGTAAGCCCGGTCCCGCGAACTTCAAAAAGCGGGTCATAGCCGAAACCGCCGGAGCCGCGCGGGGCGCGCGTGATGACGCCCTCAAGCACACCGCGTTTGAGCACGGAAGCGCCGCCCGGCCGGACCAGCGCCGCTACGCAGATAAAGCGCGCCGAACGCTTCCCGTCCGGCACTTCCGCCAGCTCCTGTAAAAGCCTGGCGTTATTGTCGGCGTACGAACAACCTTCCCCGGCATAACGGGCCGAGCGCACTCCGGGCGCCCCGCCAAGGGCGTCCACTTCCAGGCCGCTGTCGTCGGCCAGCGCCAGGCAGCCGGAAAAGGCCGCTGCGGCGGCCGCCTTGATATGGGCATTAGCCTCGAACGTCTCCCCGTCCTCAGGCGCGGGAACGGCCCCGGCAAGCCCCGCAAGGGACTTCAGCTCGAAAGGGAGCCCGGGCAGTATCGCCTTTATTTCCTCGATCTTATGCGGGTTGAAAGTGGCTACGATCAGTATTTTCATTAGAATCGTTGCTTTAGCACACCTCTTTTAATAGAATATCCGAGTGACGGATTCTCCTCCGAATTTTAACATTTTAAAAGGTCCGCAGGATTCCTTCCTGTCGGTCCTGCCCGCTTTCGACCAGATCAAAAGCCTGTCCCTGCCGGTAAACCAGGAAGGGTCCGGGCAGCTGCAATATTCCTGTATAGTCCAGCACACCGAGGGGGACCGCTCTTTCCTGCCGGCCTTTACGAGCGAAACGGCCGCGCCTTCTCCGCATATAACCTGCCCGCCGCTGGAAACAGCCCTGCTTTTTTTTCACGCCCCCAGGCATGAGTTTTTTATTTTCAACCCGGCCGGCCCGTCCTCTCTCAGGGCGGGCAGGGCGGAGATCTCCCTGCTCGCCGGCTTCCTGCAGGCCGGAGGAAGCCAGGCCCGGGCTGCTGACCCGATTCCCGCGGCCATGCGCGAAGCCGGCATGGGCAATCTGCACAAAGCCCACTATCTCTACGCCTCGGCCGGGGCCGCGAAGGCGGACCCGGCGACGCGGCTGCCGCTTTGCTCCGTGCTTGTGGAACTGGGACTGTTCCAGGAGGCTTACGACTCTTTAAAAACGGAAAAAAGCCACGAAGCGCTGCTCCTGCTGGCGCTGATACACCGCAAAACCGGCAACCAGCAGCGAGCCGCCGAAGCTCTTGCCGCTATCCCGGGGGGCACGTTTCTCGAAGAGAGAAAAAGCATCGAGGCCGCCTGGCTGGACCTGGAGACCGGAAAGGACGAAGAGGCTGAAAAAGCTTTTGAACATCTCGCGGCCGCCGCTCTGGACAAGACCGAGGCCCTGTCCGGGCTTGCCGCGGTGCGCGCGAAGAAAGCTTTCAGGACCAAAGACGCGGGGCGCCTGGCTTCGGCCGCGACTACTCTGCGTTCGGCGCTCGCCACTCCCTCCCCCGCTTCCGCGCGCCTGTTCTTCCAGCTTGGCAATCTCTATTTCCGCTCTGGCAACTCCATGCAGGCTGAAGACTGCTACAGAAAAGCCGCCGCGCTTAATCCCGGTCTGCAGGCGCTGGCCAACCTGGCCGCGACGCTGATACGCACAGGCAAACACCAGGAGGCCGCGGCTGTAATCGCAAGGGTGGCCCTTACCGATCCGGCTTCGGCCGGCCGCCTGGCGGCCCAGATGCCCGCGAACTCTTTTACGGGGAAGGCCGACCCGCAGCTCTATTCCCCGGCGGCCGGGGCGGCCCCGCCCGCGAACGCGGCGAACACGGATACAGAACAGGCCCGAAAATTCTCTCCGGACGCTTCACAGGACACACTCCCCCCGGCGATGACCATGCGCAGCCAGCCTCCGCTTGCTCCCGCCGCTACCAGCACGCTAAAAGAATTTAAACTGGAAGCTTTGCAGACCCCGGTGTCCGCGCAGCCGCCGGTTCCCGCGGGCGGGCAGGACCGGCCGGAGTCGGGACGCATGAGCGAGCTGAACCTGGCGACGCTGGGAGGCCCCGCGCAACCCGCTTCCACGCAACCGGGACAGGCTTCACTTGAGCCCGCGGCCCCGCGCACCCCCCCGAATATTTCCAACAGGCGAATGGGCCCCGGCGCGAACATGGAATCCATGCAGGACGCGATGCGGTCCGCGGCCGGACAGGACGGGCTGGAAAGACGCCCGGAGGATTTCCTGTCCGGAGCGTTCAAAGTGGCTTCGGACCTGGAACGCGAATTCGGCAGCAAGGTGCATTTCAACCGCGAAGGCCTGCTGGAAGTGGAGAAAAAACTCCGCCTGTTCGTAAAGCAGGCCAAATTCTCCTCGGCCCCGGGACTGGTAAGCGACTGCGCCGCCTTCCTGTGCTACTTCCTGCAGGAAAGGCACAAGGGCCGCCTGGTAAAGCTGGCCGGGACGGAACCTTGGGCGTGGCCGATGATATTCGAGACCAAGGACGCGAATATCACCACCTACCCGGCGCAGCGTTTATGGCGGCTCTTGTGGGAAGACGAGCTTCCGGAAACAGGCTGGCTGGTCAAATACGCGGAGTGGCTGGTTGCCGAGATCAAAGCACCGGGCGGCCACATATCCGGCACGGACGCCATCCGCGAGAGAAGGATGAGCCACCTTGAAAGGCTGGAGGATACGAAGACGGAGCACAAACGGATAATGGCTCTCGTTTCCACGCTGACGGAAACTTCCGATATCGAGATAGGCAGGCCCGGGGTGATAAAACTGGGGGGCATCATCAGGCACAAGTTCAAACCGGACATCCCTCCCAGCGCCGACGGCTGGAAACTGCTGCGCTGCTACGGCCACATGCTCGCCGCCGTACTGGCCAAGGATTTTAAGGCCTCCTGGTATTACACGGACTGCGAGGACGGGCACTGGTCCATGCGGCTTCCCTGGGATACATTCGTCTTCCCGATAGGTAAGATATACAAGACAGCCTCGCACAGGGAAGAGCTTCTCGAATACTACGATGCCCTGCTCTCGGAAAGGGCGCGCAAGCAGTCCGATAAGGACCTGCCCACGCTCAAATAGGACTTTTGGCCTTGATTTCGGCCCTGTGTTTAGACAATAATATTCCCGTGAGACAAAACCCGTGCCGGGACCGTCACGGATCCAGGAACTACATGAACAAACTTATTTCATTAATACTCCTTATCCTTACAGCAGCGCCGGCGGGGGCCGGCCCGGCCCTTGAAAGGCTTACCGCCGAACCCAAAGACTTCACGACCGCTGTTACCCCTGTTCCCGGGGCGGCGCCCGCCAAAGAATGGACCCTGATGATCTTTATGAACGGCAAGAGCAATATAGAGCCGTTCGCCCTCGGCGACTTTAACCGCTTCGAGACCGTGGGTTCCAGCGAAAAAATAAACATAGTTGTGGAGTTGGGCCGCTCGAAAGGCCTGGACAACGACACCGCGGCCGACGGGGACTGGGCCGGCGTGCGCCGCTATTTCGTCACCCGGGATAATGACAAAGAACATATCTCTTCCCCCCTGCTCGCCGACCTCGGCAACGCCGACATGGGCGACTGGAAGGAAGCGGCCGCTTTCCTTAAATGGGCAAGGGCCGCCTACCCGGCGAAGAAATACATGTTCATGATCTGGGATCACGGCTGGGGCTGGATAGACCCCAAGAAACCCGGCGACAATCTTGTGGACGGCCAGAAATCCATCTCGCACGACTTCGTGACCGGCAATTATATCGGCACCACGCAGATGGGCAAAATATTCAAGGAAGCCGGGAAGGTGGACCTTTACGGAGCCATGGCCTGTTTTATGCAGATGGCGGAAACTGCCTATGAACTAAAGGATGCCGCCGACGTCCTGGTGGCTTCCGAAGAGGTGATACAGCTGCCAAGCCTTAACTTCGAGGATTTCTTCGCGCTGCTGGAGAAGAACCCCTCCGCCGGGGCCGGGCAGGCCGGGATATACCTGGTGGACACTTTTAAAGAAATGTATTCGCGTCCCGAATACCAACAGATGCTGGAGGAGACGAAGTACGGCACGCAGCTCTCGGCCATACGCGCCGCGAAACTGCCGCTGCTGGCGAAAAAGACCGCCCGCTGGGCAGGGCTGACGATGGCCGCCGGTGATAAAGAAGCGCTCACCCGAGCCAAGACCGGAGTACTGCGCTTTGAAGTGGGGGACGAAACCACGGACCCCGACAAGCAGCTCTCCTTTTACGGCGACCTTTATAATTTCGTTGAACTGGCCGGCCGCTACTCAGACAAGTCCCGCCCTGGCGCCAAAGAAGCCGCCGCCGCCGGGGAGGACCTCAACAGGTTCATAGCCGGAGAACTGACCATAAAGAACGTCTGGCTGGGCCGGGACCGGACCGGCAAGGAATACGCCGCCGCGCACGGCATGGGTATCAACATACCGGGCAAGCCGGGCAGTCTTATAGAATATTACCCCACCTATTCCCGACTGGCCTTTGAAAAAGCCTCAGGCTGGAGCAAATTCATGACCTACCTGGAGAGCGTCGCAAACTAGTGGCGAAACCTTACGAAGCGGGCTCCACCTTCAGGCCCGCTTTTCTTTTCCTGGACAAAGAACAGCGCGCGGCCCTTTCGGCCTATTACGGCTATGCACGGGCCGTGGACGACATAGCCGACGACCCCGCCCTGCCGGACGCGGAGAAGGCCGCGCGGCTCGGCGCCTGGCGCGCCGCGGTGGAGCGGATCTTTTCCGGGGCTCCTGCGGCGGTCCCCCTGGAAACGGAACTGGCCGGCGCCGTGCGCGGATTCGGGCTGAGGCCGGAGCATTTCCTGCTGGTGCTGGAAGGCGTAGCGCAGGACACGGCAAAAAAGAACTACGAAACCTTCGACGAGCTGAAAACGTACATGTTCAAAGTAGCCTCCGCCGTGGGCCTGGCCTGCCTGACCATCTTCCGCTACAAAGACGCGGACGCGGGGTTGCTGGCCGAAAAGCTAGGCTGCGCGGTGCAGCTTACGAACATAATCCGCGACACCGCCGAAGATCATGCCGCCGGACGCGTCTACCTGCCGGCGCGGGACCTGCGGCGCTTCGGCTGTGCGCCGGCGGACCTGGGCGGAGGTTCCAATTATACGCCCAATTTTATAGAATTGATGAAATTCGAAGCCGCGCGGGCCAGGGGACTATACTCCGAAGCGGACGCCTCTGCGGGGGCCGGGAACAGGCCTGCCGGCGGAAAGCGCCCCTTCGCGGTGCTGGTTATAACGGAACTTTACCGGGAACTGCTGGCGAAAATAGAACGGGGCGGGTTCAGGGTAAAGGACGGGCGGGTTGCCCTCACTGCCTTCGAAAAGGGAAAAGCGCTTTTTTACGCCTGGAGAAACCGCAGGAGATAAGGACAATGCTGAAATCCGATACCTGGATAAGAGAGAATTGCCGCAGGAGAAAGATGATCTCCCCTTTCGCCGAAGGCCTGGTGGCGAAGGGCCGTGTTTCCTACGGCCTTTCCTCCTATGGCTACGATATCCGCGTGGCCGACGAATACAAGGTCTTTACCGACGTACATAATTGCGTGGTGGATCCCAAGGATTTCAACGACAAGTCCTTCGTGGATATAAAAGCCCCCTTCTGCATCGTGCCCGCGCATTCTTTCGCGCTGGCCCGCTCCGTCGAATATTTCCGCATCCCCCGCAGCGTGCTGGGCCTTTGTATAGGCAAAAGCACCTACGCCCGCTGCGGCATAGTGGTAAATATCACCCCGCTGGAACCGGAATGGGAAAGCCACCTCACGCTTGAGATCTCAAACACCACGCCGCTGCCGGCCAAGATCTACTCCAACGAAGGCATAGCCCAGCTGATTTTCCTTGAGGCCGACCGGGAATGCGAAACATCTTATAAGGACAGGAAAGGGAAATACCAGGCCCAGCGCGGAGTTACCCTGCCGCGCATACTAAAGAAGTGAGAAGACCCCGCACCATGCATATCCTTGCACTGGCGGCCCTGCCGGCCGCCCTGTGTCTGGCCGCAGCCTTCGCCGCCGGGCCTGACGCCCTCACCCGCGCCCGCGAAACGGCCGCGCGGGGCTCCGAAACAAAGGCGCTCGAGATAGCCGCGGAGGGACTCAAAGCCTCCCCGGGGAACAGGGAACTTTTCCTTTACGTGGTTGAACTGCTGCCGGAAGGGCCCTCAAAGCATGCCGGGACCCTCGCCGCGGCGGCGCATGCCATGCAGGACAAAGCCCGGAACGATTATGCCTGGCCGCTGGGACTGTGCAAGGCGCTCAGGGTCTCGGGGCGCACCCGGGAAGCGATCTCCAGCTGCAGGAAAGCCATGGAACTGGACGCCACCGCGTACCCGCCCTACCGCGAACTGGGGCTTACCTATGCGGCCGCCGGGAATCTCCGCAAAGCCGGCGCGACCCTGGCCCAGGGAGTGGAGATAGCCTCCTCCAGCTACCAGGCGCATTATCAATTGGGGCGCATACTTGAAAACAGCGGGGACCTTACCCGCTCGCACAGGTCCTATAACTCCGCCCTGACGCTGTCGAAACTGGGCCGGGACCTGGACGCCTCCTATTACGCCGCCCTGGTAAAAGCCGGCATAAAACGCCTGAAGATGAAGGCCGCCGCGGCCAGGGAAAAAACACCGGAACCCGAACCGCCGAACAGGAAACGACTTTACGCCGCCTGCCTGGGCAAATTCCGCGATGAACTCGGCAAGGACAACCTGCTTAACGCAATTGACATCAGCGCGGGCTGCAGGAAGTTCTCGCCCAGGGACCCGGAGCTGGCCGCAGAGCGCGCGCCGCTGCTGGTGCGCGCCGGAAAATACGAGGAAGGGATAAAGGAATATAAACTGGCCGCTGCTCTTTACGGTGCCAAGAGCCCGAATACCGCCTTCCTTCGCATTAAAGCGGCCGAGACCTGCACTAAGCTGGGAGACTCGAAGGGAGCGATGGCGCAGTACCGCCTGGCCGCAGAGGCCAACCCCTCGGACATGAACGCGCTGAAAGGACTGGCTGCGGCGTTCGAAGCCCGTTCCTTATTCAAGGAGGCCATGGGGGTCTACAAAAAGATCCTGGCCCTGGAGCCGGCCAATACAGATGCCGGAACGCGTTTTGAAGAGCTGAAGATGGGTTTTCTCTCCAACGAGCAGATACTGGAAGAGCTCCGCTCGCGCAAGGCCATAGACGCGCAGAAGACGGTGCTGCAGCCGGACGACATAAAGCTTTTCAAAGCCCTGCGCAAGGCGGAAATGAACGGCGCCGTGGACTATGTGCAAAAAAAAGCGTTCCGGGATAAAGGCCTGACCCTGGAGAAGAAGGAGGAAAATGTCATAAAGGTATACCTCACCGGGGCCGGGTATACAGCGTATGTTTTTCATGCCACGCGCGACGCTATTTGTTTCTTTGAGAAACAGAAGATAGGCATGCGCGAGATCTTCCGGTTGCGCGACAGGGAAGGCAGCCTGATCTTCGACAAGGCCGGGAAGCTCACCCCGGAGGGAGCGGAGGCCTGGAGAAAAGGACTGCAAGGGACCAGGACCTGGCTTCTGCCGTATGAGCCCATACCTGAAAGCCCCGCCGCCATACAGGCCAACAAAGACCTGGCCCAGGCACGGACGGAAGGCTACCGGGAGATCTCCGAACCGGAGTACCTGTGGCTGCTCAGGGCCACCAACTGCCCCGAGGACGTTCTGCAGGCTCCCCCGCTTGAACTGAAAGTGATAAACGACGGGGCCAGGGTGCGCTTCCTGCTCTGCTACGTGGCCAATTCCTCCTGCATGAGCGACATCAAAATGAAACTGACCACCTACATAGAATCCTACCGCGCCGGCGACACCAGGCTCTCCGAAACGAACACCTCCACCGCCTTTTTCGGCACCGGCGGCGTTAAGAAATACCGCTTCTGCGAGGACGGGAAGATCTGGGCCGGGAAATGACCGGCGGCCGCGCGAAAAAAGCCGCCATACTCGCGGGGGGCTCGGCTTCCGCCCTGATACTGCTTTTCATCGCTATGAGCCTGGCCATGGATCTGTGGCCCGCCCTGAAGAGCCGCATGTCAAAAAAAGCCGGGACCGCCCCGGCGGCCCGCCGGGCCGCGCAGCTAGGGATAACATATGAAACCGCGCTGCGCTCTCCCGCGGAGGCGCTCGGCAAGCCGGTGCGCTGGTGCGTCCACCTGGCTTCCGGGCGGGCTTTCTACGGCGCCGGCAGTTCGCGCCCCATCAAGATCAGCAATTCCGGGCAAATGCCGCCGGAGCTGTACCGCCGCCAATCCGGGGACTATGAATGCCGCTACGCCCTGCTTGAGATCACCGGCTTCAAGACTTTTGAATATGACAGCGCGAGAGCGGTCCGCATAGAGACGCGATATTTAGACTATCCTTAAACCAAGGAACGACGATATGGAAAAGTTCAAACATCTGCTGCCGGCCTCCCGCGAGGCTAAGATCACGGCCCTGATCGCGGTCTGTATCGGCCTGTGCGCGCTGGGCCTGCGCCTCTGGGGAGTGAATTTCGGTTTTCCCAACCCGTTCTGCGGCTACGACGAAACCATAACGACATCCATCGCCATGAGGTACG
>PEXO01000358.1:0-3215 GCA_002779045.1 Elusimicrobia bacterium CG08_land_8_20_14_0_20_59_10
CCGCTGCCCGGCCTGTAGGGGTTGGGATAAGCGAACACGTCGGCCAGCAGCCCGGCAACGGAACCGACGCTGCCCAGCGCATAGAACGAAAAATGAGGGATATCGGCGTAGATGTACCTGGCGCTTTTACTCCACGTGGAATCCTTGATCTGGTTCCAGACCAGGGCGGTCGTGTCAAGGTTGAACAGCTTCAACGTATCAACCGGAATCTGCGGCGAGGTGGCGTCCACCATATCGTCATTATTGGCATCCGTATAAGTTATCATTATCCGGACCGGGCTTGAAAAGTCCGCCGTAAGGGGAGAGCCGTAAACGTCATACAGGCGGAGTTCCACGATATTCAGCAAGGTACTGTTTACCAGTTTCGCCGCGGCCGCGGCCAGGCTGTTCGTTGATATCTCTAGGGGGCTGGTGGCGGCGCTGGTGCTTATGGCGAAGTAGCCGTCAGGCGTGCCGACCGGTATTTCCACCCTTATGCGGCCGTCCGCTCCCAGGCCAGCCAGCGGTGCCGTCACGTCCAGGCTTACGGCGGCGGTGGCGAACACCGTTGTGTAGGTGGACGGCAGAGGAAGGGTCATATTTGCCGCCGTAACAGCGCTGGAAAGGGAAACAAAGCCGTCGTCATTTATACCGTGGACGGCGTAATAGTAGGTGGTGGCGAAGCGCAGGCGCGTGTCGTTTAAGTATGCATTGGCGGACACAAAAACATCGCCGGGCGGCCACAAAACCATGTCGGGCGAGCGGGCCACGCTATAACCGGCGCTGCCGTTGGCGGCCCAGCCCAGCGACAGGGCATGGACCCCCGAGCTGGTAATAACCGGCTCGACCGGCGGGTTGGCCAGGGTCGAGACGGAGGCCTCAGAGTAATCGCCTTCGCCTATAGCAGTGACCGAGCGCACCCGCCGCGTATACCTTGCGTTCGCGCTGGACAGGTAAGTTTCGTAATAAGGGGTTGCCGCGCCGGCGGCAAGCAGCGCGTCGTTAGCGGTGTAAAAATTATACGACAGCACCCCCGGCACGGTATTGGTCCACGACCAGGTTATGGCCTGGGTGCCGGTAGCGACCCCGAACAGCGTGGGTGAAATATGTTTCGTGATAGTGCTGCTTACAAAGCTGTAATCCCGGCGGTAACCGGTGGTCGCCTCTGGCAGGCCTTTGGTCAGGATGCCCATTATGTTTATGGCGCCGATGCGGTAATAATATGTCGTGGACGGGGCCAGACCTGTATCCTGGGCGGTATTGCCGGTAACGCTGGAGACAAAGACCCAGGGGCGCTGGTCTTCAGGTCCGGCTCCGCTGGTGGAGCGCTCTACGCGGTACTTCGTCGCAGGGACCACCGGTTCGTTCCACACCAGTCCGACGGTGCTGGACCGGACGGAATAGAAAGAGACGTCGTTGGGGGGAGTGGCAAAGGTGGTGTTGGTTGCCGGGGCGGTGTAGTCGCTTCCGATATGTTGATACTCCCAAGCCGGATCGGGCCAACTGGGGTGACTCGCCACCCAGGCCGGGTCCGTCTGGGACGCTTTCACATAACGCTTATGAGTGCTGTTAGGGTAAAGGTAATCCAAGCCGTACAGGTTGGTGGTTGCACCCGGCACAAAAGCGACCTGGCAGATAGTCCACATATCTATAGGCGGCGGGATGTAGCAATCTATCCCAATGTAATAGCCATCTATATAGCTCGGTGTTAAGTAAGTGGAGGTAGACCAAGAGAAATTCAGCGTCGTGTCGGTGTACGGCGCGGCGGCAAACGCGTAAGGAGGCGCCGGCATGGTCATCGCCCTTAATACCGCGCTGGTAGCATAGGAGAAGTGATATGGCGTCAGTTCCTCGTCGCCGTTGATAGCTCCGAGCCTGAAATCATATTTTGTATTCCCCGTTAAGCCGCTCACGTTCGTACCCGTTACCGAAGAGAAGAAAACCGCGAAATCCGCCGGCCCCGTGGCATAATCCACCGCGAAGTTGCTGGCACGGAACGGCCCCCCCGCTTCGATACTCATGACGGTCTCGCCAAATCCTCCCACAGCCGCGGTAGCGGGAGCTGTCGCATAGGTATACTTCCGATACGGCGTTCTTCCCGCGCTCTCCCCCCCCAGTATGCCCACCGCCTTCATCCAGCGCGTGCGCCGGGTATTCGCGGCATACTCTATGACGGAGGTCACCGAGCCCGTCTCCACCGACCAGGTCTCCGTAGTAAGGTCCACAAAAGTCTCGGTCCAGGAGTTCACGGCGGGGTCGGTCGTCAGCAGAATCTCTCCGGCGTCCTCATCGGCCGGAAGCTCCCCGGTGGGTGCCAGGGTTGATCTATAGATCCTGTAGTCCGTTATCCCGGTGCCGGTAAAGGGGCCCGTGGACCACTGCCATTGTATGGCGTAGGAAGAAAGAGCCACCCCGGTCATGGTCATATCCAGCGGGGGCGTGGTGGTGGACAGAATCGAGCTGTAGAGCCCGGGAGTCAGCTCATTATCGCCGTTCACGGCGCCCAGCCTGATCTGGTAATCTTTGTTGCTCAGCAGCGTTATGGTCTGCCAGGGCACAAAGATGTCCCGGATGCGCACATAACTTGCGCCGGCGGTACTGGAACATTCCACGGCATAAGCCGTGGCCTCGCTGAAAGTCCAGGTGATATAGGCGCTCTCGGCCGTCACGGAGTTCAAAGTAAACGAGCCCGGCGGCAGGGCATAGGTGTATTTCTCTATATGCTCTGAATCGCTGTCCGGTGTCGCCCCTTTGTAGACCCGCAGCCACCTGGTGTACACCTTATTCACGCCCAGCCCGGTATCGATATGATAGGTAGTCCCCGGGTTCAGCGGCCAGTATTCGGACTCGACCACGACTGCGCTGGCGGTATAGAGCCGGTATTCCGTTATGCCCGGGTCCGTGAACGTGCCGGTGGACCAGCTCCACTGTATACTGGTGGTTGAAAGCGCCGCCGCGGAGAAATCCGACGCGGACACGCCCGCGCGGATGATGCGCTTGGAGGTTTTTGAGACCGCGGCCCCCGCGGGGCAGGAGAAAGCGGCCAGCAATGCAAATGCTGCAAGAAGGTTCAGAAGGTTCCCGGATTTTCCCCTCGGCATGATCTACCTCGCTACCGCCGCCTTTATAGAACGATTGTACTATTTTTCCAGCCTCCGGCAATGGCATGTGACCGGTGTTAAAGCGCGAAAGTCATTTTTATAATATAATTATGGTGCCGGGAGATATGGCCTCAT
>PEXO01000358.1:3251-7131 GCA_002779045.1 Elusimicrobia bacterium CG08_land_8_20_14_0_20_59_10
CCGCGGCCGGACTCATCACCCCGGAACAGGCTGCCAAGGTCTGGGACCGGGCCTACGCCTCCAGAACTTTCGCCTCCTTTAAAGCCGCTCACTGGATAGCAGCCATAGCCGGTCTGTTCATTTCAATAGGCGTTATACTTGTAGTCTCCTACAATTGGGACAACATAGGCGCTGAGACCAAAATTGCCGCCTTCCTGCTGCTCCTCGGCGCGGTGGCGTACGCGGCCATGAGCCTGGAGGAGAAGCCGGCGGCCGCGATACCGCTGGAAACGCTCTGGTTCTTCATGCCGGCCCTGGGCATAGGCCTTTACGCGCAGATCTTCAACCTGAGCGGGGACCCCGTAAAGCCCTACCTCGTCTGGTCGGCCCTGTCCATACCTCCGGCCCTGCTGCTGAAGCGGAACCTGAACTCCTATTTCTGTTCGATACTCCTCTTCGCTGTCCTTTTTTGGGGGACCCTGGGTTCCACGAATATGCTCTCTTTGACGGCCGGCTATAAACAGGCGGCCCAGCCCGCCTGGCACTGGCTGCTGGCGCTGGCCGCACTGGCCGGCGGTTTTGCCATGTACCCCGCGAACAGACTGCGCAAGCCGCTGGGCGCCGGGCTCATCTGGCTGTTCGCTATGCTCGCCGCCGACACCGCCATCAGGGTGAAGTCCGCCGCCCTGCTGCTGCTGGCCGCCATGTCTATGTCGGTGCTGTGGCTGCTCTGGGGCATGGACGACGAAGCCTCCGAAGCGGGCCTGCCGCTCGTTCTCTGGACCGCCGCCGTTTACACCATGACCTTCTTCTGGCACTATACGCCCGCCTACGCGGAGCTGTCCGGGCAGACCACTTCCGCCGGCACCCTGCTGGTCTGGGTCTTCTTTTCCGCGGCGCTGCTCTCCCTGCTTTTCCTCAAGCGCCGGCTTTTCTCCGGCGACAAGGACGATATTCTCGGCAAGGGGATCCTCGCGGCCTCCATGTTGTGCGCCTTCCTGCTTTTCGGGGCAAGCGAGGCTTCCGCCAAGCTGCTTGCCGTCATCGCCAACTTCATCCTGGCGGCCTTCGGCCTCGGCTGTATTATGAGCGGGGCCAGGAACTCCAGCGAGAAAATGATAAACAGGGGTGTGGCGGTAATCACCCTGACGGCCATAACGCGCTTTTTGGATATTTTCGGAGGGCTGCTTAAAAACGGAATGGCCTTTATCATCACCGGGCTTGCTTTCGCGGCGCTCGCATATTTCGTGAACCAGGGGCGCAAAGCCCTTATTGGCTCGGTAAAGAAATGAACAAACTGAAACTGGCGCTGGGGGCGCAACTTTTATTCTTCCTGGTCTGGGCCGGCTGGCTGATGACCTCGAAGAACGCCCCCTCCGAGGAATTCTACCTGGAAACCACCCCGGTGGACCCGCGCGACCTCCTTGCCGGCACTTTTGTGGCGCTCAATTACCAGATCGGCGTCCCGCAGGGCGACTCCTGCCGCGGGCTGATGAATTCGGCGCTGTCCCTGTACGTGAAACTGGAGCACAAGGGCAGAACCGCCAGAATTGAAACGGAGACCGTACCCATTTACGAATCCTCAGGCTGCTCGGCCAAGGAGCCCGGCGGCGCGGGCTGGGCCAGGGCCGGCATACAGCCCGCCTTCGGCGGCCGCACCACGGCGCGCTACGGCATAGAAAAGTTCTATTTAAACGAGAACGACCCGCGCAAAGATGCCGTTTCCGGGTCGGTAATAGCCAGAGTAAAGATCGACGGCAGGCACCAGCTGGTGCTGCTGGACCTTGTAAAAAAGTTCTGAACCGCCCGGGCGGCCTGCCGGACCCAAAGGAGAACATATGCAGAGAACAAGCGCCATGACCAGCGTACAGCCGGACTGGGAGAACTTCTATCCCCGCCCCATCTCCGAAAAGATCCCGTTCTTCTCAAAGGACGGGAGGCTTTACGACTGCCTTTTCGCGCAGCAGTTCAACCGCGAACTGCTCAACCATCTCTTTGAAACGGCCAATAAACTAAAAACCGTTACCCACAGGAAGGACGGCGCCGACCATGTCTCAAGCCTGCTTTCCGACAAGCGGGCCATGCTTTACTTCGTACAACCCTCCACCCGCACCTTCATGTCCTTCCTCAATGCCTGCCACATAATGGGAATAAAAACCTCCGAGATACGCGATACCACCACCTCGTCCGAGGTGAAGGGCGAGACCCCGGAGGACACGGTGCGCACTTTTTCAAGCTACGTAGACATGATAATAATGCGCCACCCCGCGCCCGGCTTCGTGGAAAAGACCGCCTGGCTGATGAACCGCACCGGCCGCCCCGTGCCCATAGTCAACGGCGGCTCCGGCAAGGACCAGCACCCCACGCAGGCGCTGCTGGACGTCTATACCCTCTACCGCAGCTTCGCGGGAGAGATAGACAACAAGCATATAGTGATGGTGGGCGACCTCAAGCGCGGCCGCACTGTGCGCTCGCTCTCCTACCTGATGAAGAGCTACAAAGGGATAAAGCTCTCCTTCGTCTCACCCAAGGAATTCCGCATGGAGTCCGACATACTCGACTTCCTCAGGCGGCACGACATCCCCTTCACGGAAACCGAGGACTTCAGGGGCGTGATGAAGACCGCCGACGCCATCTACATGACGCGCATACAAGACGAGCACGACAAGTCCGGAGAATCGAAGGCCGTGGACTATTCCCCGTTCCACTTCAGACAGGAACACCTTAAGGAAATAAAAAAGACCTGCGTGATAATGCACCCGCTGCCGCGCCGCCACGAGATAGAGCTATCCGTGGACGATGACCCGCGCGCCGTGTTCTGGCGCCAGGAGCGCAACGGCATGTGGGCCCGCGCCGCGCTGATGGCCTATATCTTCGGGGTGGATAAGAAGCTGTAAGGGCCGCAGGCCGGACGGGTCTGCTCCGCTTAACAGCTTCGCAGGACCACGTCCCTTCGAAGCCCTGGCGAAGAAGGACGGGTCAATCGCTGATATCGTTGGGATCGGCAAAACGCTCGCGCATGCGGGTCACGTCCGACAAGGTGGCGTCGTAGCCTTTGCCGCCGGTTTCGAAATAATTATAGGTCTGCGTAACGTCGCTTAAGCCCTTCTTTTTGGGGTCCAGGTGCACATAGACCTGCGCCGACACGTCCGAAGGTTTGGCCAGTTGCAGCACCACCTTGAAGAAATCCTCGTACTTCAGGTCGCTCTTCCCCTTGCCGGCGGCTATATCCGACAGCCGCTGCGACTGCTCCTTCCAACCCGGCGTCTCCCTTACGCTCACCAGGTCCCGTATCAGGGCCGTTGCACCATAAACCAACTGGTCCACCACGTTCAGCGGATTGGAGGCGTTCGACAGATCGTCATAGGTCAAGCCGAGAGTTGCCATCATGGCCGTCTTGTTATAGGCCACTTTTCCCTTCTTGTTGATATACAGCAGGTTCCTGACCTTGTCGATGATATCGGCATAGAGCTCGCGCATCATGTTCAGGTAGGCCTTCATCACTACCTGCGCCGGGGCGGAGATGATATCCTTTATCCCCCGCTCATCTATCAAAAGTTTGAAGCTCATCACCCCGGCCCTGTAGCGGGAAGCCCCGGCCACTATCTCCGAAACCGGCAGCTGGCTGGAGTTATCTACACCCGCCCCGTCGATCCCCACATAGCGCAGCATGCCGTTGGCGTTCTCAAGCATGCGCTCCACGGCCCCGTGGCCCCGGCCTATCAGGCCTTCGTACTGCTGGTAGAACAGCACCGGCTCCGTCACGCTGCCGTCGGTATTCTCCTTGTTGAGCACCAGCACGTCCCGCTGGGAATTGTGTTTGGTGAGCGCCCCCAGGAACGGGACATTGATGGTGCTGCCGTTGAAGGTCCTGGTGCGCTGGTGCACATGTATGGTCTCG
>PEXO01000358.1:7157-8933 GCA_002779045.1 Elusimicrobia bacterium CG08_land_8_20_14_0_20_59_10
GTGGTAAGAGGAGCCCCAGTCGGACCTATAGTTGCCCACCACGGGGACATTAGCGCCGAAACGGTTGGACCGGCCATGGTAGATGTCCGTGCCGGCGAAATTATTATCCGAGCCCAACTCCCCGCCCACCTCTTCGGCCATATCCTCAAGCACTTCCAGGCCGTATAAGGCGTCGTCGTCCTCGTCGAAGTTCCGGAACGACGCGCCCAGCTCCCTGAAGCGGTTGAGTATGCCCAGTTCCCCGCGCAGGAACTCCTGCAGCTTGGCCATCTGCTCCCCGTTCTCCGGGTCCAGGATGAACTCCAGCAGCAGCTTCTTGCCCGAGAAGCGGGAATGGCTGAAGGAAAGCTTGAAGGCGAGATACTTGTTTATCTCCTTGAGCAGCAGCTTGTCGAAGACCTCCGCCGTCACCCACTTGCGCGCGAACTTGGGCGTGGCCTTGCCCAGGATATCCGCGGTAAGGGCGCCGGCCTGTTCAAGCCCCAGCGCGTCCAGCGGTATCTCCACGGTGGAGGCCGACACGCCAAGGGACTTTACGGTTATCCGGTCCAGCCGCAGGCGCAGGCGCAGTTTTTTGGGCTCAAGCCTTCTGAGCGTAATGGAGGGTTTTTTCTGCTTGCTGGCGCCGTAGGATAAAGGACGCGGCCCCGTTTGTCAAGGGGGCGGTTTGACTTGTCAAGGATGGTTGGGATACAGGGACGGCTTCTTTTATTTTGGCGCCGCCCCCGCCGCCGCGATATCGACGCAGATGTCCAGGAATGCCTTTATCCGCAGGCCGTCGAAATGCCCCCTCCTGGCAAAGGTGGCGGAAAGGGAGTTCCCCTCCAGGGTAAGGGACTGCATATCCTCCAGGACAGCCAGGGCCTCCGGTTGCAATAAAGAAAGCGCGCCGGCTACGGCCGCAGCCGGCTCCCCGTAGGCCGCAAAATTCATTAAAAAATCCTCTTTCAGCCCGGCAACTTCCGGCTGGGAGCCGCCCACGGGCCGGTTAAGCGCACCCTTATGCGTTACAGCCAGGCGCCGCACCATGCGGGGATTTAAGATCGCCGCCTCGGAAACGGGCCGGGCTATCGCTGCTGCTGAATTGCGCGTCGCCCGGCTGAAGCGCCGCCGCGCACGACTGCCGCTTCGTGTCCCGGTCGCACAGGTGGTTGACGGGAAGGTGGTCCGGTTGTCCACGGAGCGCAAACATCTGACCAACTGCTTGAAGATGGTTGCCTATCAAGCGGAAAGTGAGTTAACCGGCCTTATCGCCAGACATTACCGCCGGGCGGACGACGAAGGCCGGACGCTTATGCAAAGCGCACTCGCTTCGACAGCCGACCTGCTTGTGACGGATACGGAACTGGAGGTTGTGCTGGCGCCAATGAGTTCGGCGCACCGCACCAGGGCAGTATCGGCCCTTTGCGGAGAACTTACCGCCCAAGCCGCAGTTTTTCCCGGAACCAAATTGAAGCTGCGTTATAGGGTTGCGGACCCGGTTTGAAAGAAAAAGCGGACAAATTACACAGGGGCTATGTCAGGAGGTCTGGAATCCCGCCGCGTTAACGGGAAGCCCCGCCCCATCGTTATAGCTTACCTCGGCAAAGCTGACGATCTTCTGGCTCGTCTACAATCGACCGAATCATTGCGCCTGCGTTCCCGGTCCCACGGCGCAGTCGCAGCGGTCTACGCCCTCTCCCGTGAACTGGATATCTCCGGAATAATCGACCGTCACCTAGCCGCGTCGGGCCGGCGGGATCGGCAGCAACCTGTTCATGTTCCAGACACACACAG
>PEXO01000271.1:0-147 GCA_002779045.1 Elusimicrobia bacterium CG08_land_8_20_14_0_20_59_10
CCTCCAAGGCGTGGACAGCTTTCCGGAAACAGGGGAGTCTTTGGTAACAGCCGATACTTCGTTTGTCATTTTCAGTGACAAGTGACCTGTAGTGTCGTCGATGGCAATGTCCTGCAGCAGTTCACTCGCCTTGCGGTACTGGAGTGA
>PEXO01000271.1:157-299 GCA_002779045.1 Elusimicrobia bacterium CG08_land_8_20_14_0_20_59_10
AAGTCATCGATCATCTCAAGGCAGAACCCGGCCATATAACGGGAGTATGCATCCTCAGGATAATCCCCTTTCATCTCCTGTGTAAGGGAATAAATGATTCGCCGCGCCTCGACAGCCGCATTATCCCAATGCCCTTGAGCCA
>PEXO01000271.1:325-2036 GCA_002779045.1 Elusimicrobia bacterium CG08_land_8_20_14_0_20_59_10
AGGATTATAAAGCTGAAAGGCTCTGGTTCTCCGCCAGGGACGGGGAGAAGGTGCCGGTTTCAATGGTATACAAGAAAAGCACAGACCTGAAGAGCGGTAAAAACCCGCTGCATATCTATTCCTACGGGTCCTATGGCTACAGCAGCGATCCCTATTTCAGCTCGGTGCGGCTTTCGCTGCTGGACAGGGGTTTCATCTGTGCGATACCCCATATCCGCGGCGGTTCCGAACTGGGCCGGCGCTGGTACGAGGACGGCAAGCTCCTGAAGAAGAAGAATACCTTCTACGACTTCATAGATGCCACGCGTTTCCTTATTTCGGAAGGATATACCTCGCCCGGCCATATTTACGCGGAGGGCGGGTCGGCCGGGGGCCTGCTGATGGGCGCGGTTTCCAATATGGCCCCCGAGCTTTACAACGGGCTGCTTGCCGAGGTGCCCTTTGTGGACGTGGTAACTACCATGCTGGACCCCGATATCCCCCTCACCACCAGCGAATATGACGAATGGGGCGATCCCGGAGTTGAGGAATATTACAACTATGAGCTTTCTTACTCTCCCTACGACAATGTAGAGAAGAAGGCCTATCCCAATATGTTCGTGACCACCGGGCTCAATGATTCGCAGGTGCAGTACTGGGAGCCGGCCAAGTGGACGGCCAAGCTGCGCGCTATGAAGACCGATAAGAACCTGCTCCTCCTTAAGACCGATATGGATACCGGGCATGGCGGTAAATCCGGCCGTTTCGAATCCCTTAAGCTGGTGGCGCAGGAATATGCCTTCATCCTGCATCTGGAAGGTGTGAAGGAATAGCGGCCATTGCCCGCGCACCCGTCCATTTAGTACTATAAGGAGAGCCCCGGAGGGCCCACGAACCCGCATCCGCGGGATTATAGTCAACAGGAGCGATCATCTATGCCTAAGACAGCCGTTAAATCGAGAGGTAAAGCAGCCAGCGCGGTTAAAATTTCTAAAAAAGTTACATACTTTTTCGGCGGCGGCAAGGCCGACGGAAAAGCCACGATGAAGAACCTGCTGGGCGGCAAGGGCGCGAACCTCGCCGAGATGGCCGGCCACCCCGACCTGCGCCTGCCCGTTCCCCCGGGCTTCACGCTGACCACTGAAATTTGCACTTATTACTGGGCCAACAAGCGTTCCTACCCCAAGGGCCTCACGCAGGACGTGGAAAAGAACCTCCGCAAAGTGGAGGAGATCGCCGGCAAGAAATTCGGCGACGCCGAAGACCCCCTGCTCGTTTCCGTGCGCTCCGGCGCCCGCAGCTCCATGCCGGGCATGATGGAGACCATCCTTAATGTCGGCCTCACCACCGGGACCATCCCGGGCCTGATAAAGCTCACCAACAATCCCCGCTTCGTCTACGACTCCTATCGCCGCCTGATCATGATGTATTCCGACGTGGTCATGGAAAAGGCCGCCGGCATCGAGCCCGCGGACGACCAGGGCATCCGCAAGCAGCTTGAGCGCATCATGCACGACATGAAGACCAGGAAAGGAGTCAAGTCCGATACCGACCTCAACGCCGAAGACCTGAAGGAACTGGGCGTCCTGTTCAAGGCCAAGGTGAAGGAAGTTCTCGGCGAAGAATTCCCCGACAACCATATGGACCAGCTGTGGGGCTCCATCGGCGCCGTATTCGCGTCCTGGATGGGCAAGCGCGCCGTCTCCTACCGCCGCATCGAAGGCATCCCCGG
>PEXO01000433.1 GCA_002779045.1 Elusimicrobia bacterium CG08_land_8_20_14_0_20_59_10
CGTCGCCCTGGGGCTTACCTATGTCTACACCTCGGCCTCGACTAATTTTTCCGGGCATGAGGACAAGACTACGATACAGGACCTGATGGTCCCGCTTTACGTTTCAAAAGATCTGGACAAATGGTTCACCGCCTACATGGTGCCGCGCTACGCCAAGCGCTTCATCGCCAATTCACGCGAGTACGATTCCTCCGCCACGCCGTCGCGCATAGAATATATGACCTGCGACATGTTCGGGATGGGCGGCGGGATCATGTTCAACCTGGGCAGGAAGCAGGGCGGGCATCTAGCGCTGGAGTTCCACAAGTTGTTCGACCTGTCCGACCCCTCGCATTACACGCAGAACGGCGGAGTGGCCTTCTCCTTCGAATTCTGACCTTTCCTCTGCCAGGCATAAAAAAAGCCGCCATAGGGCGGCTTTTTCGGCGTTCCGGAACGCTCAATGTGCTTTGAACACCTCCGCCCCGATACGGTCCGCCAGTGACGGGTCGTCCACGAAAGGATTGCGGTTGCTCTGGAACTGTTCCACAAGATCGTTGCGGCGGCGCTCATTGGCGTCGGGGGGGTCCTGCCGGTTCCATTCAAGCAGCATCGTCACGTTCTTCTTCCAGAACCCGTTATAATCCATCCCCTGTGTGATGTTGCGGTCGTAGTAGCGCACTACGAAATAGAACATGGCCCGCGCGACATTTCCTTTCACGGCGTCAGCCGGCTCGAACTCGTTGGACCCCAGCCTGGAACCTGCGGAAGTGCTGTACGTGGGCTTTCCCACAAGACTGAACCGGAAATTCGCGCGGCGGCCGTTGGGCGTGACGAAGGTGGGCGCCAGGTGATGCAGGTCAGCCACCATCGGCAGCGCTTTCTTGAAGTAGCCCTGCGGCCAGATATGCTCGGCGTTTATAAAACCATCCACCACTCCGTCTTCGTTCTGGTCGCCTTTCTCCTTGTAGGAATCACCGCTGGAACTGGAACCGTTAACGCATACCTGCGAATAGAAAGTTATTATGCCGGCGGCGCCGTTGCAGCCGGCATTGTCGGCCTTTGAATACATATAGGCCTTGGACGCCTTGTACGAGGGCTCCGACTTGAACTGCACCGCAGTGGCCGAATGCAGGTAGTCAAAGAGCGCTTCTCCGGAAAGGGAAGGGGCGGGTGCCGCGGCTTTAAAAGGAACGGGCTCCGAAGAAAGGGGAATGGAGACCCCGGGAACGTCGGACAAAGAATCTTTAAGGCTGTCCAGAGCGGAAGTCTGGGCGCCCAAGCGGGCTGAACTGCCTATGGCCAGTGCCACAATTGCCAGTATAACCGTGTTGCGTTTCAAACTGCCTCCGTGAACCCGCATATGACTTATATCATTGACCAGTATCAAGTATAGCTTAACAACTGCGGCCTATTCTTCAAGGGCCAATGGGCCCATGCCCGGTATGGGCCTAAAGGCCTAATTGGGCGGCAGGGCAGGACGAGGCAAAAAACCTGCGGCATACCTAATTTGGTATCATTAACACCGCTGGCAACTATTTCCGCGGGCGGCAAAATATACGGGGCCGCTCACCCGGAGGACAACATGGAAAACAAGAAGCTGAAAATATCCTTTCACGGCGCCGCCGGGGAAGTTACCGGTTCGCGCCACCTT
>PEXO01000016.1 GCA_002779045.1 Elusimicrobia bacterium CG08_land_8_20_14_0_20_59_10
GGAGTGGATTGAAACGCGGAATGACGGGCGCTTATGCGGCGGCGGCGAGTTTCTCCTCTCCGCGAGGAGGGGAGTGGATTGAAACGTGATTAGTGGTCCCCCCCCTCCCCCCTTCCCCGTTTCTCCTCTCCGCGAGGAGGGGAGTGGATTGAAACCGGCGTCCTATCTTGACTGCACGCTGAGATAGGTGGCTTCTCCGTCGCGCAGCAGGTCGAAGACCACGCCTTCGGCCAGGCTGGCCCCGGCAAAGGCCTTCTTGAGGTCCCGCGGAGAATCCACGGCGCGGCCGTTCACCGCCCGGATGCGGTCGCCCCGCCGCAGATAGCCCGCCAGCCGCGATTTTTGCGAGAGGCCGGTAACCAGCGCCCCGTCGTCGTAGACGAAGCCGACTCCCTCCCATTGCAGTTCCCCCTGTTCCCGCGCGGCGCGTGCCCGGGGGCCGGCGGAAGCGGCCTTCCTGTCGTCCACGCCGCGCTCGCCCAGCTTCAGCCTTACCGTCATCTTTTTCGCCTTGCGCCGCAGTACCAGCTCTATCTCATCGCCGGGGCGGCGCGAGAAGGTCTTCAGGAACAGGTCCTCATTGGTCTCGATGGGGTCCCCGTCGCAGGTCAGGAGCAGGTCGCCGCGGCGGATGCCCGCCCTGTCGGCCGGCGAACCCGGCGCTACTACATTGACTATGGCGCTGTCGGTGGAGGGAAGGCCCAGGCGCGCCGCCATATAGGGCTCCAGATGCAGCAGGGAAACGCCCAGCCAGCCGCGCTTTATGGGCCGGCCCGCCAGCAGGTCGGGGAGCACGCGCTTTATTTCCGAGGCGGGCACGGCGAAGCCCATGCCGGCGAAAACGCCGGTGGGGGAGGCAATGGCGGTATTGATGCCTACGATCTCTCCTTTCAGGTTAAGCAGCGGTCCGCCGGAATTGCCGTGGTTTATGGCGGCGTCGGTCTGTATCAGTTTCTCGTATTTACGGCCTTCCACCGGCAGGCTGGCGTTCAGCGCCGAGATTATCCCGGAAGTGAAGGTCTGTTTGAAGCCGAAGGGATAGCCCACGGCCAGGACGAGATCGCCCACTCTCGCCCCCGCGCCGGCGCTCAGGTCCAGCCAGGGGAAGGGGCCGTCGTCGTCTATTTTCAGCAGGGCCAGGTCCAGGGCGGGATCGGCGGCGACGGCCGAGGCCATCCATTCCTTTTCCACTCCCTTCGCGTTCTGCGTGACCAGCCTTATCTTTACGGCGTCCTCCACCACGTGCAGGTTGGTTAGCACATAGCCGCGTTTGTCCACTATAACGCCCGAGCCCAGCCCGGCGCTGTGGTAGCGGTAGAGCTTTTCCGAGGGGACCATATAGCCGAAGTAATAATCCGGCTCCACTACGGTTTCTGTTTCTTCCTTAACTACCTTTACGCTGACCACGGCCGGCCCGGCCTTCGCGGCGGCGGAATTATAGGCCCGCTGCAGCTCGGCCAGGGCCTGCGCGCGGGCAGCGGCGGGGGAAAGCAGCAGGGCAAGGAGCAATAGCAGTTTCATAACAGGACCTCCTGTAAGTGCTCCTGTATTTTTATATTTTCGGGGGCTTTTTTGTCAATTCCTTCTCCGCGCTAAGGGGTGGGATTAGATAATATCTTCTTCCTCCAGCGGGGGGAACCAGCGCTGGGCGGCGAAGGTGGGCAGGACTGCGCTGGCTATCAGCACGCCGGTAAGCACCGAGTATTGCGACTGGTCCAGCAGCCCGGCCTGCAGGCCGAAGAGGGCGGCCATCAGGCCGAAGGTAAGGCCGGTGGACATGAGCAGCGTGAAATAACCCAGGTTGGCCGGAAAGAATTTCCGCGCCAGGAAGTAGACTCCCGCGAATTTAGCCAGCAGTTTCGCGTCCACCTAGGCGCCGGCCAGGAAAGTAAGCAGGATGCCGCCGAAGCCGGCAAGATAGACCATCCAGTCCGCGGCCCGCAGGTCCAGCGCCCCGGCGCCAAGTCCCAGCAGTATCTCGAAGACGGCCACGGAAAGCCCCAGTTTCAGGCTGAGCACGCTGGCCGCGAAGATGAGCAGGCCGGCTACCAGGGGTGTTTTATCGGGTTCCATAATAAAATGACCTCCACCATGAGGTAGAGGTCATCAGCCCCCGCGGGCGGTTCCTCCGGTCTGCCGGGGCGGCGGACATCATCGCCGTGCATGAATTATATCAAGTTAGGGGCCGCTTTGCCCCGGCGGCGGAGGTGGGGCGGGCCAAAAGCCGGCGGCCGCCTGGGCCGTATGGCTCCTTTTCCCCAAAACGCGGTAAACTATTGTAAAATATAGCTTCACGGGTGGTTAGCTCAGCGGTAGAGCGCTGTCCTCACACGACAGATGTCACAGGTTCAAATCCTGTACCACCCACCAGATTTGTCCCGAATCCCGAGATTGCCGCCGGATAGCGGCAGTTTTTATTTCAGCGGCGCCTGAACAATGGAAATAATAGAAAAAACTTTCGCGTTCCTGGTCCATGCCTTCAATATTTTTCTGCACCTGGATAAATACCTGGGCGCGGTAATACAGGACTATGGCGCCTGGACCTACCTGATACTCTTCCTGATAATCTTCTGCGAAACCGGCCTTGTGGTAACGCCGATACTCCCCGGGGATTCGCTGCTGTTCGCCATAGGCACCTTCTGCGGCCTCGGCTATCTCGACCTGTACCGGACGCTGGGGCTGCTGTCCGCGGCGGCCATTCTCGGCGATACCGTGAACTACGGCGTGGGCCACTATATAGGGCCAAAGGTGTTCCATTACAAAAATTCGCGGATCTTTAAAAAGGAATACCTGCAGAAAACCCATGCCTTCTATGAAAAATACGGCGGCAAGACCATAATAATAGCACGCTTCGTGCCCATTGTGCGCACCTTCGCGCCTTTCGTGGCAGGCGTGGGAGCGATGACCTACGGAAAGTTCCTGGCTTATAACGTGATAGGAAGCCTGTTGTGGGTGTGCACCGTGACCCTGGCCGGGTTCTTCTTCGGCAATATCCCGCTGGTGAAGAACAATTTCACTGCCGCTATAATGGTCATCGTTTTCCTCTCCATCCTGCCGGGCATCTTCGAATATATCAAACACCGCCGCACCGCGGGTCTTTCCGGGCGGACGGGGGCTTCCGATGACGGGGAGAAGAGGTAGCGACCGTATGCTTCCCGGAACGGCCTGCGTGAAAAAGATCCTTTACCTGGCGCTCGCGGCGGCGGCGCTGGCCGGCTGCAACCAGTCGCCGGAATATTATCTCAAGCGGGGGAATTCGCAGTTGTCCTCGGGCAAGGAAAAGCTGGCGCTGGCGAATTATGATAAGGCGCTGCTGCTGCGCCGTAACTTCCCGGAAGCGCTTACCGCCCGGGGAATGATCTATGAGCGCCAGGGGGACAAGCAGAAGGCGGCGCTCGATTACAAGAGAGCCATAGAGAGCGGCGCTAATTACCTGCCCGCGTATACCAATATGGCGGGGCTGCTGATGGACGGGGGGAATTACCGGGAAGCGGTGGATTATCTCTCACAGGCGCTTGCGATAGAGCCGGAGTACGATTACGCGCTGCTCAACCGGGGCCTGTCCTATTACAAACTGGGGGATTGCGTCTCGGCAAAGGCGGACCTCACCATAGCGCTCCGTCTCAACCCTAAATTCGAGCTGGCTTATTATCACCGCGCGCTTTGCGAGCGCAGGGAGAAGGACTTCAGGGCCGCGCTGGCGGACCTGGACGCGGTCCTGGCGCTGAACCCGGCGGCCGGCATCGCCCTGCTGGAGCGCGGGAAGCTTAAATTCGCCGCGGGCGATTATGCCGGGGCTTCCCCGGATTTTTTCAGGGTCATCAAGCTTGGGAAGGAGAACGCGCCTGCCGTCTATTGGCTGGCGCTGTCGCAGCACAAGGCCGGCGACCAGGAGGGGGCTCTTGAAAACGCTTTGAAGGCGGCGCAGCTTAAGCCGGAGGCCGCCCTGTACGCCGGGCTGCTGGGGGATATCTACGCCGCCAGGAAGGATAAGGCCAGGGCCGGGGAATATTATCTGAAAGCGGCCGGGCTCTCCGCCAATTACTCCGCTTATTACAAGGCGCGCTACGCCGCGCTCCGCAAAGCCGCCGGGAAACGGTGAGCTGCCGGCGGCTCCGCGCGCGTTTAAGAACCGAGCCGTCCTTCTTCGCCAAGGCTTCGAAGGGACGTGGTCCTGCGAAGCTATTGTTAAGCGGAGCAGCCCCGTCCTAAAGGCCTAGGCCGGCCGGGGTCTTCGGGCCCTTAGACAGCAAGCCGCGCCCTGCCATACTATACGTATGCGGAAGTTCCTGCCGGCAATACTTACAGCCATGATCGCGACAACCGCGCCCCTCTGCGCCGCGGATACCGCTTTCCAGGAGCTCCTTGATAGTTCCGGCGGCGGCACAATCTCCGCGGCCCTTCCGGAGATCATTCCGGCCCGCGCGGACGGCAGCATGGATATCGAGCAGTATCTGCCCCCCGATAATAACGAACCCGGTTTCGACTGGTCCGGCGGGAAGAAAGGTTTTGAAGACCATTTTTTCTATATGGGGAAGGAAGCGGCTTTCCTTAAGATCTCCGAAGCCGGGGACGACACCCTGGCCGCCGGCTCCGGCAAATGCGCCCTCACCCCGCGAACGCTGTACAAGGCCGCGGTTAAGCCCGGCTTTCAGGGCGAGCATATGGTAGTGACTCTCGCTGAACCCCTGCCCGGCTGCCAGTTTGCCCGCGGCTATATTTATACGGCGTACGTTTCCTCAAGCTCGGCCGGCGGCGCCTGGGAGCTGCCCAGGAACGTAAGGGCTTTCCTGGACACCCTGGCCTATGCCGAGGGTACCGGCGCAAGCTATAACTATATTTTCACTCACGTCACCTTCGAAAGCTATGCCGACCACCCGCGCAAACGCCTCTGTTCCGGCAAGCTCTGCTCCGATGCCGCGGGGCGCTACCAGTTCCTTTCAAAAACCTGGTACGGTGTGGCGCCGGACCTCGGCCTTACCGACTTTACCCCGCCCAGCCAGGAAAAAGCCGTCCTTGAACTAATACGCCGCAGCGGCGCCTATAAAGTAGTGCTTAAGTCCGGTGTGTACGAAAATTTCACCCTGGCCCTGAGCAGGCTAAACGGCGTCTGGGCCTCCCTGCCCGGCAGCCCCTACGGCCAGCCCACTCACTCCATTGCCAAGCTGTGGAAAGCTTACAAGGCCGCCCTCGCCAAATATTAACCGGTTTTCCCGTTGTGGATCCGCTCCCCTGTTTCTTGCATCATCCGCCAGCCTGGAGATCCTGTGATAGATCCGGCGGTGTAATGCTTGATCTGGGGAGATGGTTTTCAGGGCGGGAGTCAGACCCGGGCTGCGTCAGTCAATGAGGCAAAGCTCGTTCTTGAGCTCGTTGCGGTCATCGGGGAGAATGGGAAAGTGCGGGGCAAGCAGCCGGCCAGCGGTTTCAATGGCGCGCACAAGCCCTTCCTTAAGGCCGTCGACGGCCGCGGCGCAGACCTCTTCCCAATCCCGGGGTGAGAGCTTGCCGGTGATGGCTCCGCCGCTTTCCACGCGCACGCGATGCTCCAGCAGGGAGACGTAGACCGGAATGCCGGTGCCGCTGCTGGTCCGGCCCAGGCGGAACTGCCTGAAGGCATGGGCCAGGGCCAGGCACAGCCCGAAAACATCCTCTGCGCGGTCATAGCGCCCCGAAGCGGCCGCCACCACGGGCACGATCTCGCCGGAAGTGTTCAGCCCGGCCTTTTCAATGGCCTGGGCGATAGTTCTGCGGTCCGCTTCGCTGAAAAGTTCGCTGGGACGTTTCATTATTTCCTCACCAGGACCCGCTGGCCCCGCCGCCGCCAGGAATAATATTTTCCAGAGTCTCATCAGGTTTCAGTATAACGCTGCGTCATTCGCGTGTCAATCAAACGCGGGCCCGGCCGGGGCGCAGCGGCCGGGCCCTGCTCAAGTATTGTATTATAGCGGTAATAGTTCGCTTTTCGGCCGTTTGAGGGACATCGTTCCTGGCCGCCTGAAGCGCAGTAAGGAGAAGCCCGTGCTGACTGTCAATTTGGGCGGAAGGTGGCGCGTCGCCCAAAAGGGAAAAGCGTGCTCCCTCCCCGCCGCCGTTCCAGGCTGTATTCACATGGACCTGCTGCGCGCGGGCCGGATCCCGGACCCTTTCTACCGTGACAATGAACTGTCGCTGCAATGGATAGCCCGGCGTGAGTGGACCTACACGCGCGATTTCGAAGTGCCGCCGGAAATGCTGTCCGTGGACCGCGTGCTGCTGCGCTGCCTCGGGCTGGATACGCTGGCGGACGTCTTTATCAACGGACGGAAGGCGGGAGCGGCGGACAATATGTACCGCACCTGGGAATTTGACGTCAAACAACTCCTGCGCCGGGGCAGGAACAGGATCGCGGTCCGCTTCCGTTCCGTTTACGAACGTATAGATCCTTTCCGCAGGGTCAACCGTGCGGCTATGCCCGACGGCCGGCAGTGCGTGCGTAAGATGCCCTGCAACTTCGGGTGGGATTGGGGCCCCGCTCTTGTTACCTGCGGGATCTGGCGCGGCATTGAACTGGCCGCTTTCAGCCAGGCCCGGCTGGGCGCCGTAAAGATAAGCCAGGAACACCGCAAAGACCGGGCCGCGGTAATCGTTCAGGCAGCGGTAGAGACCGCCGCGCCCGGAGGCTTAAGGACCGCTATCCGCCTGCTCCACAAAGGCAGAATAGTCGCGGAGGCCGTTGCGCCGGTCAGCCGGGGCAAGGCCAATGCCCGCCTGACGATAAAAAACCCGCGCCGCTGGTGGCCCAATAATATGGGCGGGCAGCCGCTGTACGAGCTTAAAGTGGAACTGCTGAATGCCGCGGACGAGGTCCTTGACGCCGCCGGCCGGCGCCTCGGCCTGCGGACCCTGCGCCTCGTTCAGAAAAAGGACCGTTGGGGCAAGTCGTTCTGTTTTGAGGTCAACGGCGTCCCTTTCTTTGCCAAGGGCGCCAACTGGATACCCGCCGACGCCGTTTATACCCGCACGACCGCCGCGGACTACCGCCGGCTTCTCCAGGCCTCGGCCGACGCCAACATGAACATGCTCCGCGTCTGGGGCGGGGGGCTTTACGAGGACGATGCCTTCTATGACTGTTGCGACGAGCTCGGGCTGTGCGTCTGGCAGGACTTTATGTTCGCCTGCTCCACTTATCCCGCTTACGACGCGGAATTCATGGCCAACGTGGCGGCCGAGGCGCGGGATAATATCCGCCGCCTGCGGCATCACCCCTGCCTCGCTCTGTGGTGCGGGAATAACGAACTGGAGCAGGACCATGTCGGTCCCGAATGGACCGGCACGAAGATGAGCTGGAAGGACTATGGCGCGCTCTTTGACGAACTGCTGCCGAAGATCCTGGCGCGGGAAGATCCGCAGAGGGATTACTGGCCCTCCAGCCCGCATTCCGCCGGCCGGCGCGAAGACTATAACAACCCCGCCTGCGGCGACGCCCACCTGTGGTCGGTCTGGCACGGCGGGAAGCCTTATGAATGGTATCGCAGCTGCGAACACCGTTTCAGCAGCGAATTCGGCTTCCAGTCTTTTCCCGGGCCGCGGACAGTAAAGACCTTCACTCTGCCGGGCGACCGGAACCTCGCCGCACGCGTGATGGAGCATCACCAGCGCAGCGGCGCCGGGAACACCGTGATCATGCGGTATATGCTGGACTGGTTCCGGCTGCCCGCGCGATTCGACGACACGCTGTGGGTGAGCCAGCTCCTGCAGGGCATGGCCATGAAATACGCCGTGGAGCACTGGCGGCGCTCCATGCCCCGCGGCATGGGCACGCTGTACTGGCAGTTGAACGACACCTGGCCGGGGGCAAGCTGGTCGTCGCTTGACTACTTCGGACGCTGGAAGGCCCTGCACTACCTGGCCCGCAATTTCTTCGCCCCGCTGCTGGTAAGCGGGCTGGAAGACACAAAAAAGGGCACGGTGGAAATACACGCCACCAGCGACCTGCGCGAAAATACCGGCGCAAAACTGAAATGGACGCTGACGGAGCTTTCGGGCAGGATCCTTGCGCAGGACGCCAAAAACATACGCGTGCCCGCCCTGAAGAACACGCGGCTGCTTACCATAGACGCCGCCGGGCCGCTGAAGGTATACGGCCCGCGGAACCTGCTGCTGTGGCTTGAACTCTGCCGGGACGGGGAACCCGTCTCAAAAAACCTCGTGCACTTCGCCAGGCCCAAGCACCTGGAACTTGCCGCCCCGGAAATAACTGCTGCCGTCAAACCGGCCGGCGCCGGAGTTTTCCGCGTCACGCTGAAAGCGGCAAGCACCGCCCTGTACGTCCGGCTGGAACTGCCCGGGCGGGTGCGGCTCAGCGATAATTTCTTCCACCTCCGCCCCGGCGCTCCGGTCACCATACTGGCCAGGCCCGCTTATAACCTTCCCCTCCATAAATTCAAAAAGTCGCTGAAGGTCGCCAGCCTGATCGATACGTACGCATAACATGGCCGTCTGATGGCCATAGGCCTGGCCGTCTGAAGCGCATAGCGCCTGATACGGCATGACCAAAGGTCTAACACGGCACGCCCGGCAGGCTTACTTCGACGAGATCTCCAGTATGCCGCCAGCCACCTTAAAGATATAGCCGGCCTCTATCCCGGGGTAGGAGACGCCCGCGGGTCTGGCCATCTCCGAAGCGTTCAGCAGGAAATAGTCGGCGCCGCTGACCGGGAAAGGGATGAGGAGCACCAGCATATTGTCGGTGAACCGCGTCCCCTCCTTAACCTGGACTATCTCGTTGCCGTAGGCGAGTTTATATTTCCTGCTCAGGCTGATATCGAGGCCTTTTTTCGCCAGGGCTTCGCCCATCCTGGGAAGGGAAGAGCGGAACATTTCGGTTTTGCCGCGTTTTACCTCTATGATGGAGTTCTCCGGGGAAGTGAG
>PEXO01000426.1 GCA_002779045.1 Elusimicrobia bacterium CG08_land_8_20_14_0_20_59_10
CCTGTTCGGGCCTATTACCACTTCGCCCCCGTCGTTCACCCCCATGCCCTCGCGCAGGCGGGCGGCCGGCGCGGGTTCAAGGCTATGCCAGTGCCGTATTAGTTTTTTCCGCCGGGCCTCCCCGGCGGTTCCGGTCAGCAGCGCCTGGTCCTGCCGTCTGTCAATTAAACAGTTGCATCAACACCGCCAGCGCGGGCATCATGATCGATCCCACCATCGCCTCGCCGGCTATCAGGCCCGAAGCCAGGGGCGCGGCATAATGCTCGTACGCCCCGCCTTCGCCCAAGGAAAACTGGCGCCAGACGGCCGAGATCACGCTGCCGATGGCGATGCCGATGTTCAACGAGCCCGGAAGGATCAGCGCGAAACCCAGCGCCGCGGGGATAGGGACCATCCAGAAGCGGCTCACCTCGTGACCCTGCTCGTTGGTCTTCTTGAACGCGAGCAGCAGTTCGAAGAAGACGCCGATGAAGACAGCGATGATGGACGCCTGCAGCGCTCCGTGCGGGAGGAAGGACAGCCCTTTCTCCATCACGATGGCCAGCGTCGCGATCTTGAGGCCCGTCGGGGCGGCGAGCTGGCCCGGCTCAAGGCCTATGCCGTAGGTGCGCTCCAGCATGTTGAACATGAACGGCGTCAGGATAGCGCCTATCGGGATAACCATCAACTGGGCCAGGATCAGGGTCTTGAACTTGCCGCCCAGGCGCTGGGCCACCCAGAACGACGGCACCACGTTCTCCGCGGTGGCCTGCGGGTTCGCGCTGACGTAGGCGGCGGTCAGGTTGGCCCTGATATGGGCGGGCCAGAGCAGGCCGAACAGGAACTGCGTGGCATTGGCCATCAGCGAGACCGGCCCGGAACCGGTGATACCCAGCACGCGCAGCCCGGCGATGATCAGGATGGGCTGGATGGCGACCGCCAGCAGCACCTGCTGCCAGGGCATGTCGAACCAGGAGCTGGTCATCCAGACCAGCAGCGTCACGGTGACGGCGATGCCCGTAACGGTCCACCAGAGCGGGATCTCCTCGTCGGCCAGGGACTTGAACGCATGCTTCTCGAACTTGACCTTGTCCTCGTGCAGGAAATGGAGGACTATAGGGATGATCACGCTGGTCAGCGCGGCGGCTATCATCATGGCCGTGGCCGGCCACATCATCCACTGCACCACGTACTTGAAGTGGGAAGAGGCGCCTACGAGCTCGCCGGCCTTGCCGCAGGTGGCGTTCAGAAAGTCCATCGCAACCGCCTTCTGCGAGCCGTCCAGGCCGCCCACGGAGTTGAGGGTGCTCAGGCAGCTGCCGAAGTGTTCCTGGGCCACGCCGGAGAGGGCGGAGTATTTCGCCACCGTCTCGCCGAAAGCGCTGACCAGCCAAGTGCCGAGCAGGCCGGAAAGACCTACGGAGAGCGGAACCAGCATGCCGATGCCGAAGGCCGCGAACTCGGGCCCGAGCGCTATGTTCAGGGCCGGGCTGCCGACTATCGGACTGATGACTCCCAGCCCGTCGCGCAGAAAGGTCAGGAAGCCGGCCAAGCCCGTGCTGACCAGCAGCACGTCGCGCTTTGTCTTAGTGGTGGCGGTCGCCTTGGGGTCGGTCAGCGTAACAGCCACGGCCAGGGTGGCCTTGCTGGCCGGCCAGGGGAGAGAGTGGTCCTTCAGGATGGAGCTCCTGGGGAATATTCCCATGAAAATACCGAGGCTGGCGGAGACCAGCAGCCACAGGAACATCTGCCAGGTAGTCAGGTTAAAACCGATGTTGCGGCCGAAGACGTTCTGGATGTAGAAGAAGGCCGAGAGTATCACCACCATGAAGGCGATGCTGGACACGAGGCCTATCATGGCCTGGATGATGTTGAGTTCGATGGCTAGCTCCTGGCCTTTCATTCGCTTGCCCAGCACGTAGGCAGCCAGGAACATGCCGCCGATGGTGAGGTCCACGCTCTGCCCCAGCTTCAGCGTAACGTACGGGGTAGCGGCCGCGGCCACCGCGCATAACAAACCGCCAAGCAGCAACAGTCTCCAGTTCAGTTCCTTCATGAAATCTCCTCCGCGTCAGGGGACGCTGGTAACTATTTTACTTTTTATCAACATTTATATTCCATGTCTTTCTTCCAGCAGCCCCTGCCTTTTCGCGATCAACTTAGGAACAGCGCTACGACTTATCCCAAGTTCCAGCTTCAGATCCGTTTTTTTCATATGGGCCCTTTGTCTTAACATAGCGGACCTTTTGCCCCTATCTGCTATTAGGGATTTGCAGGTACAATATATTGCAGGTATGCCGTTTATCAATATTCCATTCATTAAATACTGCCGTGCGGCCGCGGTTGTGGGGCTTACGGCCTTTTCTATGGCCGCTTCTTCTTCCGCAGCGGATAAGATGATATACGGCACGGATGACAGGCTGGATTATTACGAGATGCCGGAGCGTTTCAGGTATGCGGCGGACGCCACGGTGTTGATGACCAGGAAGGGGATGCTAAAAAGCCTGCCGGACGGCAATTTCAGGCTGGTGGCCGCCAACTTCGGCCGGGCCTACAACCTCTGCCCCGAAGTTAAATTCCGGGACCAGCCGGTGACAGCCGGCTGTTCCGGGGCGTTGGTGGGAGAGGACCTTGTTATCACCGCCGGACATTGCGTACAGGCCGCGGACGAGTGCTCCGAGGCTGCTTTCGTCTTCGATTACAGCGTTAAGGCTCCCCCGTCCGGCAAGATGGACCTTACCGTGAAGCCGGAAAACGTCTATCACTGCTCCGAGATAGTCAGGTCGGCTTTTACCGAGGTGGTGGAGACGCCCGAGGGTCACCTGAAACCTGTTCCGCCGGATTTCGCGCTGATAAGGCTGGACAGGAAGGTTACCGGCCGGACGCCGCTTACTGTGAACAGGAGCGGCGGGTTGAAGAAAGGCGCGCAGATCTTCGTGACCGGCTACCCGCTCAATCTCCCGCTCAAGTTTTCCGCCAACGCGGCGGTGACCAGGGACATTGACGACGATTCCTATTTCGTCACCAATCTGGACGCCTTCCAGGGCAACTCCGGTTCACCGGTGCTCAATGCCGGAACGGGGCTTGTAGAGGGGATACTTGTCCGCGGGGAGGATCCCAGCTTTGTGGCTACTCCGGCGGGCTGCAAGGTTTACAACACGCTGCCTGACCTTGGTGGTACGGGGCTTGAGGTGAATAAAATAGGCTTCCTGCTTGACAATATACCGCAGGCTCCCGGACAAGCCGCCGCCGAGGGCGCCGCGCAGCCCGCGCTGGATCCCGTCGGCGCCATCCTGCCGCTTTCACCACAGGACGTCAACTTCGACTGGTAGCTTTTTAACTTATTATTAGTAATTCCCTAACACTTTTTCTGCGGAAAAGACTCCCGCCTTTTCCCCGGTCTTACCTGTACGCGGACCGCCTGTCCTTCCCGGTTACTGAGTTATTGTACAATTGCTCCCATCTCCCCCCTTTTACCTGTCTCCCCGCGATTTTAACGCTTTTTACGCCTGGCTTCGGTGATATGGAAGCCGCGCCCCTCAAGCTGCTTAAGCAGCACCTTCGGGTCCGGGAACCATTGCCCCCATTTCCTGCAGATATGTTCAGTCCAGCTATAATTGCCGTAATTGAAAGTTTCCCTCCGGCCTCCGGTAAGCGGGATTTTCCCCTTTAGTTTTAAATAGTAGTCCTGGGCAAGGTATCCGTCGTCCATCACCTTCATAGCCTTTGCAACCATCCCGGGCGTCAGCGCGGGGTACTTGTCCTCGAACAGGGAGAACTCCAACGGATACCGCGGACGGGGCGCGGGATTCTCGGCCGGGTAGCCCATCGCCAGCTGCACGAACGGGAAAACCCTCTCAGGCAGATCATATTCTTTCGCTATCCTGTCGGCCTGCAGCATTGCCATGCCGAGGAAGCAGCTACCAAGTCCGAGGCTTTCCGCCGCTACCACCATATTCTCGGCCATATAAGCCGCGTCCTGTAGTCCGAAGAGAAGCAACTTCAGATCGTTCGTAGCGATTTCCCACTTTCTTGCGGCCATTATCAGCTCGAATTTGTGCGAGTCTACGCAGACAGTGAACAGCAGCGGGGCATTGAACGGATTGCGCGCCCTGTTGCGGGAAAGCAATACGCTGTAATTCTGCGCCGCGAACGGCGCCTGCTGGCCGGCTCTGAATATCTTCTTTACAACCGCGTCGGAAGGCTTGCGGCGTGAATATTTCCTTATTGACCTGTGCTCGAGCATGGTCCCGATAACCTGGTTGTCCTTCATGAGTTGTTTCCTTTACGCGCATATAAGGGCGACGCCGGCTGATGATTATACGTCAACGCCGCGCTTTCCCCTGTCCCGCAACACTATTCTACAAAACCCCCTCAATAAGATTCATACCCTGCGCCCGAACTACCGCGCCAACAAGAACAGGTCGCTGTTCCCTATCCCCCATAGCTATACCAGAGCGCTTCCGGTTCCCGGCTGCAGGTTTTTCCGTCTAAATCGCGGCCGGCTTTTCCCCTGGGGCGGGTGCCGGAGACGTTTATTGCGCGGATCGGGGGCTACAGGCTATAATAGCAGCTATGACGGAACTGGTCGGCTACCTGGCCTCGGCGCTTGTGGCGGTGTCGCTGCTCACCAGCAATGTGCTGCGGCTGCGCGTCCTTAACCTGGCCGGGGCCCTGGTGTTCGTGCTGTACGCGGGGCTTGTGCGCGCCTGGCCGGTACTGGCCGTCAACCTATTTGTGGCCTGCATCGACCTGTGGCATATCATAAGCCTCAGGTCCAAGAAGGACGTCTTCAAGCTGATGCGGGTGAACACGGATAACCCGCTGCTGGCCAACTTCCTGGCTTACCACGCGCGCGGGATCTGGCAGTTCTTTCCGGATTTCGAGCTGGCCAGGCTCGGGGACCCGCGCTGCATCTTTATTCTGCGCAACCTCCTGCCGGTGGGCCTGTTCATCTACACCGAGCGCAAGCCGGACATAGACATACACCTGGACTATGTGGCCGAGGATTACCGCGACCTGAAGAGCGCGCGCTACCTTTTCAACCGGCCGCAGAACACCCGGACTTTCGACGGGTTCTCCCATTTCTGCGCGCTGAGCGGCTCGCCGAAGCATACAGGCTACCTGCGCCGCCTGGGTTTTGAAGAGGACGCCGGGCGCACGGGCTTTTTCCGGAAACAGATATAGCCGCAAAAAAAAGAGCCCCCGGCCTTTAAAGCCGGGGGCTCTTTTTTTGCGTTTACCGCGGGGAATTTATTCTTTCTCTATCGGGCTGACGAACCTGCCGTTCTGCAGGCGGTAGCCCAGGTGGAAGTATTCGCGCAGTTCGGCTATGTCCGCGTTGGACGCGGCCACGGCCGCCACGCGCAGTTCCGGGTCCCTCTCGGTGCGGATGATGTCGTTGAATATATTCTGCACGGAGTAATCGTTGGCTACCCCGGACAGCGCCTTAAGCGCTACCAGCCTCACGGCTTTCTTCTCGGAGGCATTGTGCAGCAGGTCTTTGAACAGGTCCTTAATGTTGTAGTTGCCCACCACGGCGAAAAGGCTCTTAATGGCCTCCACCCTGACGGCTTCTTCCTCGTTGCCGTACTTTATCAGGTCCGTCAGCAGCGACTGGGCGGTGGAATTATTGCACACGTTGAACAGCGACCAGATAGCGGCGCGCCTGGCCGGGGGGTCTTTCTCGTTGTACTTTACGGCGTCCATCAGGAAATCCTGCACGCTGTAGTTGCCCGTAGCGGCCCAGAGGGCCTTGTAGGTCATCACGCGCAGTTCACGGGGCTCGTCGCCGCCGTATTTCAGCAGGCTCTTAAGCGCGTCCTGCACCTTGTAATCGCCGGCGGCGTAGGAAAGCGTGCGGGCGGCTTCGGCGCGCACGTCGGCGCGCTCCTGCTTGTTCTTGAACATCTCCAGCACATGCTCCAGCGTGGAGTAATTATTCAGCTGGCTCCTGGCGGTTTTGACCGCGGCTTTGCGCACTTCGGGATTGGCGTCCCCCAGCAGGTCTTCAAGCTGGTTCGTGTTCAGGTATTTCTGCGTGGCTTCGGTTATTATCTCCCGGGTTATATAGGGAGAGCAGGGACCGGCCGGCTCGCCGGCGCTGAAGTCGGGACGCACTGCGGGCTCTATCACTACGGCCCCGCTCTGGCATTTGAAATAGCATTTGTTGTTCTTTATCTCGTTCAGCACGCACAGATCGAGCTTGACCAGCCCGGGCTGCGCAAGCGAGGGGCGTTCCATCACGGCGCCGGCATTAATGTCGGTCAGCTGCACGGCGCGCATATTCTCCGTCTCTCCGCACCAGGCGCCGGGGGCGATGCCCGCGAGTAAAACCAAGGATAATATTATTTTCATCAGCGTTCCTCCAGCCGGTATAGCGACCGGGCTATACTCATATGGTAGTAAATGCCCGGAGAGCGGTCTAGAGGCGAAAGGCCCGGGTTCGCGCCGTCAAAAGGCCTATGATAACCGTCAAGAAGCTCCCGGAAACGGGCAGGGCACTTTCCAGCTTTTTCTGTTTTGGCATTGCCGATATTTGGTATATTATCGTTTCGGGGAAACGCCAAGCGGGAGGCACTATATATGAAAAAAACAGAAAAGATATTAAGCGCGGGTATAGTTCTGGGGGCCGTAGCCGCGGCCGCCACCTACTTTCTCACCGGCAAGCGCGGAGAGAAGAGCCGCGAGAAGATCGCCGCGTGGACGCTGAAGGTAAAGGGTGAAGTGCTGGCAAAAATGAGGAAGATGAAAGAGATAAACCAGGAAGCGTATTACGAACTGGTGGACGATATCGCCGACCGCTACGAGCGCGTGGAAAAGATCAGCGCCGAGGAAATTAAACGCCTCAGGCCGGAACTTAAGAACGCCTGGAAGCACATAAGCAAAGAGCTGAAGGCGAAGTAACCTGTTCAGCGGCAGGGGGAAGCCCGGCATGAAAGGACTGGCGGAAATTTACGGGCCCTCGTTCTTCAGCGAATGGGGGCCGTCCCACCGCGCCTATACGGAATCAGCGGAAATAATTACGGACGCGATCTCGGAGCAGTTCAGGCCCGCCCGCTTGGCGGACCTGGGCTGCGGCTGCGGCGTTTACGGGCATCTTTTCTCCGCGGGGGGCGTGGAAGTTATCTCGATAGACGGAGTGCGCCCTCCGCCGGAACACAGCTTCCCGGTGGAGCTGCAGCTGCGCGACCTGACGGAACCGCTTGAGAACACCTGGGGCCGTTTCGACCTGGCGCTCTGCCTGGAAGTGGCGGAACATATACCGGAAGAACTGCTGCCGCGGTTCCTTAAGAACATCACTTCTTTTTCCGACACGCTGCTGCTGTCGGCGGCGCCGCCGCACCAGGGCGGGCATCACCACGTGAACGAGCGGCCGCGCCGCTACTGGGTGGCCCGGCTGCGCGGAGCCGGCTTCGCCTACGACCGCAAAGCCACCGGCATACTCTGCGAGAGGCTTAAAACCAGCGGCCTCCCCTATATGTGGATGGGGGCGCATATCTGCGTTTACCGCCGGGCCCTGAGCCGGCGGGAACTTGACCACGGGCTTGCCTTCAACGTCGGCCTGTCATAATTTATAGCGGAACCCGGGAGAGACCTGATTTATGGAAAAGATAACCCTTACGGACGACGACAGCGTGCGCTTCACTAAAATGGTGCAGAAGATAAAGTTCTTCGCGTCCATTAACATGGGGCTGCTGGAAAAGATACTCAACCGCATAAATCTCTACCAATGCCGGAAAGGCGAAAAGATCTGCCGGCAGGGAGACCCCGGCGACGCCTTCTACGTGGTAAGCGAGGGCAAGCTTGAAGTGAGCGTGCGCGAGGCCTTCCTGTTCTCAAGGACGCTGGCGCATTTCACCCCGGGGGACTGCTTCGGCGAGATGGCGCTTTTAACCCGCGAGCCGCGCAATGCCACGGTAACCTGCGAGGAAGACTCCAAAGTTTTCGCCTTGCTGGTGGATAACTTCGACCAGGTAGTATCGGAGAATCCGGCTTTCTCTTCGGAAATAAAGAGGCTCGCCGCCGACCGGCAGTTCGGGCTGATGCACAAATAAAGCCTCTGCCTTACGTAATGGCGGATATGGCCGCCGGGATGTTTTTTGAATGATCCCGGTGGTATTCCCCTGCGGGGGACCGGAATCGCTTTGCGGTAATTTACTATAATATAATCTGCTCAGTCAGGAGGTAGACCATGAAAAGATCGTATTTGCTGCTTATTTTCACGGCTGTTTTCGCCTCTTCCTGCGACCCCAAAACGCAGGAAGCCGCGCAGACCGGCGCCGCGGAAACGCAGACGAAGGTGGAGGAGCAGACCGCGCAGCCAGACGCCGTACAAAGCATAAAGGAGACCAGCATGGATATAGAAGCTTTAAAAACACCCGCCAAGCTCAACGAAAAAGCCCCGGAGAACTTCAAAGTGAAGTTCACCACTACAAAGGGCGCCTTCACTATAGACGTTACCCGCGCCTGGTCGCCGCTCGGGGCGGACAGGTTCTACAACCTGGCGAAAGCCGGCTTCTTCACGGACATAGCGTTCTTCCGCGTGATAAGCGGCTTCATGGTGCAGTTCGGCATACATGGCGAGCCGTCGGTAAGCGCCGCCTGGCGCATAGCCACAATAAAGGACGATCCCGTGAAGGAATCGAACGCCAAGGGGTATATCTCCTTCGCCACCGCCGGCCCCGGCACCCGCACCACGCAGATGTTCGTCAACTTCGGCGACAATGCCCGGCTGGACGGCATGGGGTTCTCTCCGTTCGGCAAAGTGAGCGAAGGGAT
>PEXO01000171.1:0-12267 GCA_002779045.1 Elusimicrobia bacterium CG08_land_8_20_14_0_20_59_10
GTCCCGGTTCAGCGGCAGCCCGGCAAGGACCGCGGCCGAATCGGCTATGAGCTTGTTCAGGACGTCCGCCGTTCTTTCGCCGCGTGCCTCAAGGGCGGTAACCTTCAGATCCGCCAGGTCTTTGTCTATATGATCATGCGGGGGCCGGCATTTGATGTGCGGATCTCCGCCGTCTATCACCAGCAGGTGGCGGTAGTGAATGCCCTGGTAAAAACGGATCCCGTTGCCGCCCAGTCTGGCGTTCAGAAGTTCTATTATTTCCGTTCCCGCTTCATGGGAAAGGTCGCCGCCCGAATGGCTGGCTATCTTGCCGTCCTTGGCCCAGATCAGGTTGCAGCGCAGCGCCAGCTGTGAATCCGACAGCTCCACGCCTAGACTGGCCGCTTCAAGCACGCCGCGCTGGCAGAAATTTTCCCGCGGGTCATAGCCCAGGACCGACAGGTTGGCCACTTCGGAGCCGGCGGGGAGGTCGGAGGGGATAGTGTTAAAAAGGCCGGTGGCGCCTTCCCGGGCAAGCTGGTCCATGTTCGGCGTTCTTGCCGCCATCAGCGGCGTTCTCCCGCCCAGCGCCTTAACCGGGTAATCGGCCATGCCGTCGCATAAGATAACCAGGTGTTTCATATTTTTGAGAGATACGAATAGAAACCGGCATAGTCCGCGTCCATCTTCAGGTAGTCCTCTTTAAGTTTGTCCAGCTTGGACAGGCTTTCGGGAACTACCGGGGAAATCCCGAGTATCCTGTTTATTTCTTCCGGGAACTTCGCGGGATTGGCGGTTTCAAGGCTTATGCAAAGGGTTTGCGCGTCTTCTTCGTGTTCCCGGAGGAATTCCCCCAGGGCGTACCAGGCCACCGCGCCGTGGGGTTCCAGCACTATGGCCTCTTCCTTATAAGTGTCCGCGATGCACTTGCGGGTCTCCTCGTCGCTCACCGAGACCGCGTGTATGAGGCCGCGCATCTTTTCCATGTCGGGGGCTTTGAGGAGATTGCCTTTCTCGTCCATCCGGCCGCCGAAGACGTCGACAAGGCGGGTAAGGTTGCTGGGGTGCCCCACGTTCATCGCGTTCGAGATGCACATCCGGGAGGGCTCTATCTTGTTGTAGGTCCCGGTTTTCAGGAAAGCGGGGAACTCGTCGTTGGCGTTCGTGGCGACGATAAGCTTTTTTACCGGGAGCCCCATTTTCCAGGCGAGGATCGCGCCCATCATGTCGCCGAAATTCCCCGAGGGTATGGAGAAGATGACCTCCTCCCCGGCGGCTTTTGCGAGCTGCGCGTAAGCCCAGATAAAATAAACGGACTGGGGAATAAGCCGCGCGATGTTGATGGAGTTGGCCGAGCTCAGTTTCAGGCCTTTCAGCCGCTCGTCGGCGAAGGCTTCCTTTACCATCGCCTGGCAGTCGTCGAATTTGCCGCTTACGGCTATCGTCTTAACGTTCCCGCCCAGCGTGGTCATTTGTTTTCTCTGGTTAGAGGTGACCTCGGCTATCGGGAAGAGTATTATTATCTCGATGTTGGGGATATTGTGGAAGGCGTTTGCTATCGCCGAGCCCGTGTCTCCCGAGGTGGCGGTAAGGATGACCAGTTTTTCGCCCCGGCCCAGTTTATGGCCCATCAGCGGGGACATCATCTGGGCGGCGAAATCTTTGAAGGAAGCTGTCGGGCCGGTGTCCAGCCAGAGGATGTGCTTGTTCCCGCCGGCTTTTTCCAGGCGCGGCATGAAACTGTACGCCTTTTTGCATTTAGCCAGCAGGTCTTCGTCGGAGATGCCGTCAAGGTACGCTCTCAGGACGAAATTGGCCGCTTCATGATACGGCGCGCCGGAAAATCTCTGAAGCTCCGCCTTGTCAAGGCGGGGGATACTTTCCGGCATATAGAGGCCGCGGTCGGGCGCCTGGCCGGTCAGAACGGCCGTGAAGAAATCGGTCTTGGGCGCGCGGTAATTGGTGCTGTGAAATTGTGTGCTCATCTGTTCCCCTTGCTGCGCTTGATTCCCGCTGTTATAGCCGCAGAATTACATTATGTATCATTACCGGGGTTTTATGCTAGCGGCCCGGCGGCAATGAAGATGTAGACAGGGGCGCAATTAACTTGCGATAATAAGCTTTATCTTTTCCGCATCAGCTCAATATATGCCCGACACGGGGGACGATAAAGTATTACGGCAGCAAAAGAAGGGTTCCATAGAAACCTTTATAGGCGCTCTCATGCCCAGCGCCAGGATGGTGAGCCTTTATAAGCCCGGGCATCCCGCCATTCTGCCGATCGCCGCAAGGGTGACCAATCTGCTGCTGAAAACCCTGGGGCAGGATACTACCCTGGTGGTAGACATCAAGGGAAAGACCGTTTCCGTGGACGAGGAGGCCCTGGCCGAAACGAAAGATATTAACGCTTTCGGAGGGGCGCTCCATACTTTAGGCATCGGGCAGGTCCTTTTCACTAATCGCCTGACCGGCGAAGGGGTGTATGAATTCCTGAAAGTGCTTCTGCTGAAAGCCGACGAGAAGAAAAACCTGACCTCGATCCAGCAGGAACTTCAAAAACTGAAAATTGCCGGCCTGCTGATGTCCTTTGTCACAAGCGTCGTTGATTCGGGCGAAACGGGGATCGCGGACCAGGAGCCGGGGCGGCTCAGCGAAGAACAGGTTTTAGCGTTCACCCGGGCGGAGACTTTACAGGACCTTCTTCTGCTGCTTTTCAGACAGAACGAGCCGCTGACCGGCAAGATTGCGGAATCAGTTACGGCATTTCTGGACGACGCGTTGAACCGTGCAATCTCCCTGGAACAGTTCCAGGCCTCCATGCTCTGGGATTTTTATGATCCCAGGATCCGGGCCTGCTGGGACCGCTTTATGCAAAAACAGGAGCGGGCGGCTAAAAGCCGGGGAAAAGGGCCTTTCCAAAAATGGGACAGGAACTCCGTCATCTCCCAGGCCGGGCTGTTCCGGGACGCGGACCTGGAGGTTTTGCGGGTGAGGACGACACAGGGAAAACCCGAAGCGATCCGGTTCGCGCTGGAAACCATTCATGGCGTTCTGCAGAACGCTTCGATACAGGTGCAGGCCAAACTTGCGTTGATGGCTTATGGCCGGATCCTCCGGGAATTGGGTAACGATGGCGATATCCGGACTTTATTCTCGGAATTTAAAAAATGGCAGGAGCCGAAGCCTTTATCCGGAATAGTCATGAAGATCATGGGGGAAAAAGTGCTCTCCCCGGTCCTGGCGAAAAATATCGTCATCCATATGAGCGGTCAGGAGGAAAAGACGGCGGGGTTCGCGGAGATAGAGGACCTTGTGGCCGTTCTGGGGCTCAACAGCATTCCTCTTTTTATGGAAGAACTTAGGGAGCTGGCTGACATACAGAATCGCCGTAAACTCTGCCGCCTCTTAACCTCCCTCTGCAAACGGCTGCAGAACGTTCAGTTCCTGGTCCCGGTCTTGTCCGATCCCGACTGGTTCCTGGTGCGCAATGCGGTGCTTATCCTGGGGGACGTTAATCTTCCGGGGACGGCGAAATTGATCGCTCCCGCCCTGCGTCATGAACATGAGCGGGTCCGTGAAGAGACCATACGCTCGCTGGGAAAGATCGGGGACGCGGCGGCGGTCGATGCGCTCGCTTCTTTTATCGCGAAATGCGACGACCCCGGTGAGACCTCCATGGCGGTCACGGCCCTGTCTTTGCAGCCCAAGCCGGGGATAGATGAAAAACTCATCCAGGCTTTTAACGGGACCGGGCAGTATGATACCCGTGTCGCTATCGCCGCGGCGCTTTCGCGTGTGGTCACTCCGGCTTCGATAAAATTCCTCAGCGTGGTGGCTAAAAAGAGTTTTATGGAGATGATAACGGGACGCAATAAAGAGCTGAGAAAGGCGGCGCAGGAATCTTTTGACAAGGCCAGGGGGGCGCGCACAACTTAAATGTCGAAACGGATAAGAAGATCAAGGGCGGATATTAAACGCTGGGCACAGATGGTAGCTTGTCTGCGCCTTATGAATATCGCTTTTACGAATGTCCGGCTCTATCCTCCAAGCCATCCGGAAGTGGCGGGCGCATTGTCTAAATTGCACGAGATCGTCGGTCCCCTGGTGGAAGAGCTGGAGGATATCGGCTTCGGCTTTATGGACGAGATGCTCTATCTTGAGGGGGCGATGTCCCTGGAGGAAACGGCCAGCAACCAGATGCTGGTGGACCGGTTCACTAAATGCCGGGTCAAGTATCTTACGTTCGCGAAGGGTATCACCAAAGAGGACCTTGGCGTCTTTTTCCAGGTGCTGAATTCGGAAGCGATCAAGCCTTCCGGCGAACGCCCCAGGGAGATCCTTGAAGAAAAGGGCGTGCTGACCATTCATATCGTTGAAGCGGAAATAGACGAGCTGGCGGGTAAGGGAAAATTCGCAAAAAAGAAAACTTTGCTGGACTGGTACGTAAAGGCGGTCACGACCTACCAAAATGCCGTCGGTCAATATAAGCAGGGACTTCAGGTGGATTTTAAGCTGCTTTATCGCCACATCGACGATATGACCGCGACGATCAAGAATAAAGGCTGCGAACCCTACCTGCTTCTGCCGGTCCTGGGGAAGGGGCTGGATCCCCACGCCTGCCACAGCGTGAACGTTTCCGTTCTCGCCTGCGCCCTGGGGGAGGCCTACGGGCTGAATACCGGGCAGATCAATACTTTGAGCATTTGCGCTTTCCTGCACGACCTGGGCCGGATGATCATCCCCGCGAGCTGGGCCGAACGGGTCAGGCCTTTGACTCCCGACGAGCGCGGGCTGGCCGGCCAGCATGGGGTCTGGGGCAGTTTATTCCTGCTCTGTAAGAACGAACTGCCCCCTCAGGTGGGAGTGCTGGCGGACCGGCATCATTCGGGACCGTCCGTCCCCCCGGCTAAAGGCGGCTATGTCCCCGATGTGTTCCACAAAATAATAGCGGCGGCGGATTATTATGACCTGGGTCTCATCAGCGATAAATACTATTGGAAACAGCACAGGAAGGACCGTATCCTGCACAAGATGCTGAACCAGCGGGGAAAGCAATTTGATCCCGCTGTACTGAAGCTTCTCGCTAATTGCGTGGGGTTTTATCCCCCGGGCAGCCTGGTCCTTTTACAGGACGGGCAAAAGGGGATAGTGGTCCGGCCCAACAGCGTTCACCTCGCGCGGCCGAAGGTGTATCTGTACGAAGCCGATACGCCGGCCGGGGCCGTCCCGCCGGAAACTTCCGTGGAAGCCCCCGAGGGGGCGATCGTTCCAGAGGCGCCTCCTCCACCCATCCTGGACCTGCTGGAGCTGAACGAGGGGGGAACGGGTTTCAGGAATTCCATCGTTTCCGTACTGTCGCCGTCCGGCGGCGCGGACGTCCGGGAGATCCTGGACCGCAGAAAAGAATTTCTCTTAAGCAATACGCTTTAACGGGAACAGGCCTTGTGTTTTCCGCTGGCTTTCGGGGCCAGTTCCTTTAAACCCCGCCTGATGACCGAGACGATGAGATCGATCTCGGCGCTGGTGATATTGAAGGAAGGCGTAAAGCGCAGGCCGTATTCTCCGCCGTGGATCATCTCGATGCCGTGCACGCGCATGAATTCCTCGAAGCCGCCCTCTCCCTGCACACGGTAGCTTTTGGGGTCGAGCATCGCGCTTACCATAAGGCCCGTGCCCACCACGCGTTCGATGGCTCCCGGGAATTCCCCGGCCAGCGCCTGGAATTTCAGGAGGAATTCCAGGCCCCGCTCGCGGATATTGTCGCGGACCTCATCCGTGACGGAGTCCAGTACGCTGCAGCCTGTTTCCATGGCCCGGGGATTGCCGGTCATGGTGTTGCCGTAGAGGCCGGTGATGTATTCGGCGGCCACCGCGCCGCTCAAAGCGGCTACGGAAAGCGGGTACTGGCCCGCGTTCAGAGCTTTGGAGAAAGTTTCCATGTCCGGCGGGCTGCAGGTCTGGAAGTCGGGGTAGTCCACTATGCTGAGGCAGCCATGGGCGCGCAGCGCGGCCTGGATGGAGTCCACTATCAGCAGGCTGCCCATCTTCCGCGTCAGCGTCCTGGCCGCATCATAATATTCGCGGGTGAGGGCAAGCCCGGGGATGCCCTCTCCCATCACGGGTTCCATGAAAAACGCCTCGAAGAATATGCCTTTTTTTTCGGCCTCCGCAAAAGTCCTGTGCAGGACGGCGAGGTCGTTAATGGGCACGAACAGGAGGTTGTCGGGGTTCCGGAAGGAAGCCAGATGTTTGGTGTACAGCGGGCGGCAGGAGTGGGAAAGCCGTGCGGGACCCTCGGTGCGCCCGTGAAAGCCTTCCACCATCGCCAGGCGCATGATCTTCTTCCCCTTATGCCGGCCGCCGGGATCGGTCATGGCGCGGGCGTGGATATCCACTACCCGGCAGGTGAAAGTGACGGACTCGGAACCGCTGTTCAGGAATACGAATTTTTCAAAAGGGCAGCTGCCGCGCTGGCCGCCTATCTCACGGGTAAGGCGCTCCGTCAGGCGGTACTGGCTGAAGGAAGGGGTCATAACATTGGCCATCACATAGGGCTCGTTCATGGCCGCCAGGACGGCCCGGGGCGCGTGTCCCAGGCCCAGCATACCGTAGCCGCCGGAATCGTGGAGGACGGCGCCGTGCGTGGTTACTATCCAGGAACCGGCGGCCGCCAGGGGCACATAGGGGTTTATGCCGGGGGCGGAATAGAAGTTCAGTACCTGCCCCTGCAGCAGACGGCAGAGGGCTTTTTCCTCCAGCTTGAATAATTTCCCGTGCCCGGACGCCAGTTTGCGGCGGTTCTCCGCGGCGGTCTCTATGGCCCGGGCAAGGTCCTTGTCCAGGGCAAGGAACTTCAAGATGACCTCGTCGCCCAGGCCGCGGGTGAAAGCCGGGCCGGCGGAATTCCGGATAGAGCGCAATTGAGCCATGCAGTGTTGTGATGTCATAAGGCCTCCGATCAGTGAAAATGTGCCTACGCTGTTCTACTGGGTCCCGGGCTGTTCATAAGTAGGGAAGAGTTCTTCCGGGAGACGCATCCCAGCATTTATCATTATATTAAAAAAACCATAAGAGCAGAGGAGCCGATCTCGCAGAATTATTGCGTGCTTCCCGGGACCATTCCCGTGCCGGAGAGCTGGAGCAGGCCTTTTAAGGGGATGCCCGCCCAATCCGGGCGGTTGTTCAGCTCATAGGCAAGCTCATATATCGCTTTTTCCATCAGGAACGCTTTGAGCAGGGCCGTTATCTCCGCTGGGTCCTCCGGGAGAAAGCATGCCCCGGCGGCGGTCCTGAAGTAGGACCGCAGGAAGGCCGCCGAGACGCAGGAATACCAGTTCTCCGCCCAGGGCGCCAGGGTCCCGGCCTCGCCGGCCTTGATGTCGCTGCGAAGGTGGAACGGCGCCCAGGCCGCATAATGGAAGGAGCGGAGCATCCCCGCCACGTCACGCAGAGCGGAATATTTGTGGCGACGCTCACTGAGAGGTTTGGCAGGCTCGCCTTCGAAGTCTATTATCACGAAATCCGTGCCGGTGAAAAGAACCTGCCCGAGGTGGAAATCCCCGTGCACGCGTATTTTACCGGCGGAGATCTTTCCGGCGGTGACAGCCTGGAAAGCTTTCATGACAGCCCGCTTGTTCTCAAGGAGCAGCGAGGCCCCGGGCCGGACGGCAGCGGGCAGGTCCCTGAGCTTGCGCGAAAGAAGGTGCAGGGTGGAGGAGGTCAGTCCCAGCATAGAGCGATGGATGCGCCGCTGGTACACCCGGGTGAAAGGCTCGGGGCGAAAGTCGGGGTCCCTGCCGGCCGAGCTGAGCGCCAGGTGCATTTGGGCCGTGCGCTTTCCCAGCAGCGACATCATCGCGAGACATTTCTTTCCGATAAGGGCGGCTGTCGGCCCTGGGGCCTGCCGGAGTGCGGGGCCCGGCGGGTCCGGAGGCTGCGGAGGGGGGGCCGCCGCGACGGGGCGGCTGAGGACCCGTTTGTAATACCCGGAAACCTCACCGAGCGCATAGCCCCAGGAATCTCCCCGGCTGGGAGTGTAGCCCTGGAGCAGTCCTATCGCACCGAATAATTTCCCGCCGCGGTGAAGCGAAACGGCCGCCAGGAAAGGCGGCATACCCCGGAACGAAGAGTGTCCTGTCAGGCGTGCGCCTAGCTCTATGTCGGGGTTCACTCCTTTTTCCAGGCGCCTGAAAAGTTTGGAAAAATATGCGGAGCCGTATACTATCGAGGTATTGCTCTGTTCCCCTTTGAGCAGGCGGGGGGCGGGCGCCGGGCCGTTCTTGCGCCGGGCCTTATTAAGCAGCCGGCTGTCCTGTTCTACCACCAGGTTTCCCGCGCCGCGCGGCCGGCGTTTCCCCAGGAAGAGGGAAAGGAAGGCAGACTGAAAAGCCTTGTCATATACCGCGTCGTAAAGCAGTCCGCGCTTCCCCGAAAGTTCCAGCCCGGCTATGGCCGCGCCAGGCTCGTTCTTTAGCAGCGCCTCCGCCGCCGCTCTCTTCTTCCAGGCCAGGGGCAGCAGGTAGGTCTGGGGGGCGCCGTGTGAATAGGAAACCCTGAGCAGGGCCAGGGGCATGGCGCTGTCCCCGAGGCAAAGCGTTCCGGAGATCTTCAGCCGGCTTATCCGCCGGGCCTTGCCGCCGAACCACCTGCGGCCCTGGAGATAGCCCGGCAGTATTTTTTCAAGCGCCGCTTTGCGCGGGGAAGCCAGCAGCCCCGGCCAGGCGGCGTTGCGCAGTTCTATTTCCGGTAGCGGGGGGACACCATGCCGCATGGTGCCCCCCATCATTGCGCTTCCCGTATCCAGCCGGCCAGCTTGTCCAGGAGCGCGCCGTGCCGTCCGCGGAACTCCTCCAGCGGCGTGTCCGGGCGGAAGGACCAGTTCTGCGGCCCCACCGTATTATGGGTGTTTATCCGGACCTTAAGACCGAAGAGGTCGGGGAAAGGCAGTATCACAACGCGCGAGCCGGAGTTAATAAGTTTCTTCAATATCGGGGAGAGGGCCTTTGTAAAAACAGGCGGCTTGTCCGCCCCGGGAAGGGAGCCCTCCTTTACGGTCACCATCTTCCAGAAGAGCTTTCGTTCCGCCGGTCCCGCTTTATCCCACCAGACGGCCAGCGGTTGCGTATCATGAGTGGAGGTGGTGGCGAGGGAAACGCTCGGGTAGGCGGCCGTGTCGATATAATCCTTCGTCTTCCTTTTCCAGTATTTTTCCCAGCGCAGTACTTTATGGCCCGGTACTCCGGTCTCGGCCAGGACCTTGCGCACATAAGTCGGGATAAGCCCCAGGTCTTCGCCTATGGCGAGCATGGACGAGGAGGCGGTCAGTGTCTTAAGAAAGCGCCTGCCCCGGTCCTCCTGCTCCTTCTCCCCCTCGATATCAAAATGGGGTTTTATTTCCTTGTTTTCCGGCACTATCCAGGTGCGGAAAAAGCCCACCATGTGGTCCACGCGGTAGATGTCGTAAAGCTCCTCCGCTCTCTTCAGTTTCAGGCGCCACCATTCAAAGCCGTTCTTTTCTGCCTCTTCCCAGCGGCAGGCGGGCATACCCCAGTGCTGGCCTTCGGGGGTCAGGGGGTCGGGCGGAGCCCCTATGGACGCGCTCAGGTCGAATTCCGCCTGCCTGGCCCACACGTCGGCGGATTCCCGGTTGACCATGAAGGGCAGGTCCCCGTAAAGGCTGATCCCCAGTTCTTTTGCCCTTAGGCGGGCCGCGGCCCACTGCCGCTGCAGCAGCCACTGCATGTATCTGAAAAAATCGATCTGTACGGCGTTCTCCGCGCGGACCCTCTCCAGGGCGTCCGGGCTGCGGCCGGAGAGTTCCGGGGCCCAGTGCCTCCAGGAGATCCACCGGGAATTGTCCTTGAGCCTGCGGAAAAGCGCATAGTCGTCCAGCCAGTAGGCGTTCTTTTCGCAGAAGGCCGAGAAGGCCCGGCCCTGCGGGGTTCCGCGCAGGATATGAGCGGAGCGGAAAGCGGCATAAATTTTCCAGAGGACTTCATGTTTAAGCGCTCTTATCTCATCGTAGGGTATGGTATCCGCCGCGCGAAGCTGTTCCAGGCGGGACTTAAAATCCTGCGAGGCCAGGAAGTCCCGGGCTTCGGGCGCCTGGGCCAATTCCTCCGCGGCTTCCGGGTCCAGGTATACCGGGTCGATAGCAAAACCGCTGAGGGCGGTGTAGGGGCAGTTCCCGCCGGGCTGTATTTCGTTTATCGGCAGGATATTAAGGATGGTCAGCCCCGCGGTGTTGAGGATATCCAGCCAGCCGCGCATAGAGGTAATGTCCCCGATGCCCCAGTCGCGCGCGGAACGCATGGAAAAAAGCGGCAGCAGCAGGCCGACTTTTTTATTCTTCAGCAGCGGGTGAAGGTGTTTTTTCATATGTCCCTTTTTTGAAGCCGGTGTTTTCCCGACTTGCGGAAATTATAGGATAATAAGGGGAGGTCCGGGCTTCGGACCATTCGTTCCCCGACGGACGGCGGCCGCCGGGCGGGCGGGGGGTCAGCGGTACGTTTCCATGAAACCCTGCTGCTTAAGCCAGGCCGTCAGCTCGCCGGCCAGCGCGCGGTGGTCCGCAGCGCGCGGGTGATTTTCCGACCAGTGTTCGAACACATAACGGTTAATGCCGGGGTCGGCGGCTTCCAGGTCCGAGGCGGCATTCTTCCAGACCTCGCCCAGCTCCGGGCTCTGCGAGCCGCCGTACATCCCGCCGCGCAGCAGCACTATGCGGGCCTCCGGCCAGGCGGCGCGTATGTTCCTTACCAGCTCTTGGTAGCCGGCGGCGAAATCCTCCGGGAAAGGCAGGCCCTTGCCGCGCGTGAAGGAGCTGTCGTTCTCGCCGTAGTTTATGAAGATGAGCTGTGGCGTCCAGGTTTTCAGGTCCGCGCGGGGGGAGTCGGCGCGCGGATACAGCCTGTCCCAGGCCTGGCCGGCCCTCAGCTTTGTGTAGCCGGCGGAGATACCCATGCCGCTTATGGCGATATTATGGTAGTCCGCCCGGAACGCGGCCGCGGTAAGCGCCGCATAGCTGAGCGCATTATTATGCGTCGAGCGGTCTTCCCACTGGTCCGCCGCCCCGTCCTCGCTGCAGGCCCCGGCGGTGATGGAGTCCCCGAAGAAAAGCATGGTCAGCTTGTATGCGGGCGGCCGCGGCTTGAGCGCTTTTTTGCCGGGCGCCAGCTCAATGCCGAGGAAGACCGCCGTGCCGGCCGATGCTTCGCTGCGCTTGAACAGTTCCAGGCTGTGCCTCCCGGGTTTCAGGGGCCGCGGCCAGCCGGCGCGCGCGGTCTCGCCCGGCTTCAGGCCTATCACCGACTTTTCCCCGTCCACGGAAATATTGAAGAAATTCCGCCCTTCCGCGTGGCCGAAGAGCAGATCCAGCTTTTCTCCTTTGAAATCAGCGTAGATGCGGCTGCCCTGCCAGATGATAACCGGCGCGGAAGCCGAGGTGATATCAAAACGTCCTTCGTAGCGGAAAGCCGCGGAGTCGGCCGGGATGATGTTTTCCGGAGCGTTCCTCTTTCCGGCCGTCGCGCAGGCCGCCAGCAGCGCAGCTGCCGGTATAACAAAAAAGAGCAGGGATCTCCCGGTGTTCATTGGGCGCGGTTTATTCGTAGCGCAGGGCTTCTATGGGGTCGAGCATGGCCGCGCGCAGGGCCGGCCAGAAGCCGAAGCCCACGCCGATGAGGGTGGAAAAGCCGAAAGCGAAAGAGACGGTGCCCGCGCCCAGGGCCGGCGGCACCTTTATAAAGAAGTAGGCGGCCCAGCCCAGGCCATAGCCAAGGGCTACGCCAAGGCCGCCTCCTATCAGGCAGAGCACCACGGCCTCTATAAGGAACTGGCTGAGAATATCCGTGTTGCGCGCGCCCAGGGCTTTACGCAGGCCTATTTCGCGCGTGCGCTCGGTGACGCTCACCAGCATTATGTTCATTATGCCTATGCCGCCCACCAGCAGGGAGATTCCCGCTATGCTGTAGACCACCAGCGAGAGCTTGCCCATGGTGCTTTTGAACAGTTCGATCTGGGCTTCGAAGGTCTTTACGTCAAAATCATCTTCGGCGTTCTCCCGCGCGCCCCGGCGGGCGCGCAGGGCGGTGATTATCTGCCTGCGCGTCTCCGGGGCGTCCGCCGGGGAAGGAGCGGTCACTTCAATGTAGTCCAGACGGTTCGACCCGAACACGCGCTTGGCGGCGGTCCTGAGCGGTATATAGGCCGTGGGCTGGCCGCCGAAGATCTGCTCCGCTTTGTGGTCCTCCGCCACGCCGACCACGGTGAAGCTTACCCCGCCTATTC
>PEXO01000171.1:12281-16703 GCA_002779045.1 Elusimicrobia bacterium CG08_land_8_20_14_0_20_59_10
AGCGCATTGCCGGTCTCGAACAGTTTTTTCGCCAGCGCCTGGTTTATTACCGCCACCCGGGCGCGGTCCAGGTTCTCCGCCGGCGTGAAGAAGCGGCCCGTCAGCTTGCGGTTCTCGAAGAACTTATCGCGGGGCTTCTGCTGCTCGAAAGAAAAGCCTTCGCGCGTCTGCACCCGGGAATCCACGTGCTTGTCCCCGGCTGAGATCTGTTTTTCCCGGGTCAGTAGCGGGGTGATCTTCTCGGCCAGCGGCGCGCCGGCGCGTATAGCGTCCACGTCGCTCAGCTGGAAGCGGCGGTGCGGCCTGCCGCGGCGGTGGGACGGGGTCACCCATACCTTTTTGGCGTCGTCCTCGCTGGCGCCGGAGAGCAGGCTCTTCATGAAGCCTTCGCTTATGGTCATCAGCGAGATTATCGCGCCCACGCCTATGAAGATACCCAGTACCGTAAGCGCGCTGCGGGTCTTATGGCTCCAGATGGCCTTGAAGGCCACCTTTAGCTGCTCCATGAACTCCGAAGGGGAAAATCCCAGCCGCGCCGGGGGCAGCGGGCAGGCCGCCGCCTTGATTCCGGACCCGGCGCTGCGGACCTCGTCGGAGACTATCTCCCCGTCCTTCATCCGCACCACGCGGTTGGTCATCCGGCAGATATCCTCGTCGTGCGTGACTATAACTATGGTCATGCCGCGCGCGTTCAGGTCCTTTATCACCTGCATCACTTCCCGGCGGCTGGCGGCGTCCAGGTTGCCGGTGGGTTCGTCGGCCATTATCACCAGCGGGTCGTTCACCAGCGCGCGGGCGATGGCCACGCGCTGGCATTGCCCGCCGGAAAGTTCGTTGGACTTATGCTTTACGCGGTCGGAAAGCCCCACCAGCCCCAGGCAGTCCAGCGCCTTCTGCGCGCCGGCGCCGAGGCCCGTGTAGACCATCGGCAGCATCACATTGTCGCGCGCGGAGGTGCGCTTGAGCAGGTGGAAGGACTGGAAGATGAAGCCCACCATGCGGCTGCGTATCGCGGACAGCCGGCCCTCGCCCAGTTTCGCCGTAGGGTGGCCGGCGAAATAATACTCGCCCGCATCCCCCCTGTCGAGGAAGCCCATTATATGCAGCAGCGTGCTCTTGCCGGACCCCGACGGGCCCACCAGCGAGACCAGTTCCCCGGCCTCTATGCGCAGCGAGACGGACTTTAAGGCCTCCACACGGAAGGAGCCCGTGGTGTAGGTCTTGGAGATTCCCCGGATGTCTATCAGCGGCGGCATTTTAACGGGCGGAGAAGTTCACGCTGGTCCTTTCTTTCGCTATGCCGGTGGAGTGGTAGATGGTGTCCGTTTCCTCCAGCCCGGAGAGCACTTCTATGCTGTTCTCGTCGGCGGCGCCGACGGTGATCTTCTTCTCGGTCAGCTTGGCCTGCGGCCCGCTCTTTACCGAGACCAGCACGTCGCCGTCGCGGTATTTCGCCGCCTTCTTGGGGATGGTGAGGGCGTCTGGCTTGCGGCCGGTTATTATCAGCACGTCCGCCGTCATGCCGGAGCGCAGCATGCCCGTACGGCCGGAGGGGAGCACCTTCACCTCGTACACCGTAACCCCGTCCTTCAGCGTGGACTCGTGGGCTATGGCCAGCACTTTCCCGGTGCGCTTGTCCTTGGGGAAGGCGTCAAGATAGAATTCCGTTCCCTGCCCTTCCTTCACCGCGCCAATATCGGTTTCGTCCACGAAAGTCTTGATTATCAGCCGGTCCGAGATCACGGCGATCTCTTTGGCCTGGCTTACGGACTGGCCCGGCTCCACGGAGCGCTTGATTATCATACCGGAAATCGGGGCCACCACCGGGGTAAGGTTATAGGCATCCTCCACCATTTTCTTTTCCTGCGCGTTGGTCTCTTCCGCCTTCAGGGAATCCAGCAGCGCGGTGCGCTCGCTGGAACTTATCCAGGCCAGCATGGTCCCCTTCCGCACGGCCATGCCTTCGGTGAACAGGACTTCCTCCGCGCGCCCGCTCACCGACGGGGTGATGAGCACGCGGTTCTCGGGTTCCACATTGCCGGCGGCCTGCGTTTTGGTAACCAGTTTGCCGCGCACCGGCTTGAACGGCATGAGTTCGGCAAGGCGTTTGGCTTCGGCCTTGGCCTTTACATGCTTAATTATGCCGCAGCCACCGCCGAAAAGGAATATCGCGGCGGCGGCGAAAATGAATTTTTTGGTCCTGTAAAAAGGTATTTTCATTCGGTTATTCTCCAAGGGCCCGCACGAAGGCCGCGTGCGCTAGGGTAAGCCCCAGCCCGGCGGACAGGTACTGGTTCTGCTCGCTTATAAGCTGCTCTTCAACATTGCGCCATTCGAAATAAGAGGACTGCCCGGCCAGGTATTGCTTGCGCACCAGCCAGGCGCGCGCCCCAGTCGCGTCCAGGGAACTTTTTGCCACGTCCATGTAGGAGTCGGCCTGGCGCCACGAGAGAAAAGAGTCTTCCGCGTTCAAGTACACCTCGTCCTGCGCGTTCTTCAGGGAGGCTTCGGCGCCGCGCAGCTTCGCCGTGGCCGCGCCAAGGTCCGAAGAAAGCTTACCGGAGGAGAACAGCGGCAGGCTCAGGCTGGCTCCCAGCGACCACCTGTTCGGGGCCGCGGGCCAGTCCGAGCCGCTCCAGGCATAGCTGCCTGAGGCGTTGGCTTCCGGCAGCCTCGCACCGCGGGCGGTCTCCACGGAGGCGCCGGAGACGGCCAGCGCCGCGCGCGCCGCGCGCAGGGAATAGTGGGAGGCGAGCCGCTGCGAGAAGGAGGAAAACTCCTCCGGCGGCTCCGGCGGCCGAGGCAGCTCAAGTTCGGGTACCAGCGATCGCGCGGGAAGTCCCAGCAGGCGGTTGAATTTGCGCATCAGCATAAGCAGGTTCTTTTTGTATTTCTCATGCTGCCATTGCGCAGTTTTCAGCGCGGCTTCGGTTTCCAGCATGGCGGCCTTGTTCTCGCGGCCGGCCTGGTACTTCAGGCGCAGCAGTTCCAGGTTCTCGGTCCTGCGTTCGAGGGTTCCCTGTGAAAGTTTAATGGTCTCCCGGGCGTTGAGGATATCGGCAAAGACGGACTTGAGCTGGTAGCGCAGCGCGGAGGCCTCGCCGTCATAGGCCGCCTCGGCGGAGCGCAGGGAGGCCCGGGCCGAGCGGAGTCCCGCCGGGACGGAGGGGGAAGAGCAGCTGCTGCCGGCCGGAAAGGCCATAGGAATAACTGTCGTAGGCGGGAGTTCCCTGCGCGCCGTTCCTGGAATAGGAGGCGTTGGCGGAAAAATAGGGGTAAAGCCCGGCGCGCGCGGAGGTCACGCGCAGCTTCGCCGCTTCCAGGTCGCGCAGCGCTGCCGCCGCCTGCGGGTTGGCCGCGAGCATGGCCTTTTCCGCCAGGTCGAATTTAAGCGGCCCTTCCTGCGCATAAGCTGTGCCGGTCAGGCAGAGCGCCGCGGCAAGCAGCAGGAAAAGGCCCCGCACCGCGCCGCGTTCAGTATTGTGCATATCCATAATACGGTCCTGTGCTGAAAACGGTTGCATGGCTGCTTATATGTGATTCTATCAATATTTCCCGACATATACCCGGTTCTCCCGGGGATCACGCGGATTATTAAATGCGGATACCGCGCCTGTCTATGATCCGAATCCGGAAGGTCCGTTATTTTTATAGAATAAGAGCGGATACTGTGCGGGGGAGCCTTTAAGGAGAAACCAAAATGAAAGCCGGAAATCACGATATAGCGCTTGGAGTTTACCCTTATTACCTGCGGCATTTATAACCTGTTCTGGAACTGGAAACAGATGAACACCTGCAATGAGCTGCTGGGCCGCGAGGAATTCAATCCCATCGTGGTATTCCTGCTGTCGCTCGTTACCTGCGGGCTGTATTTTATTTATTACCAGTACTGCATGGGCAAGGTCATCGTGGAGATAGAACTGGCCCGTTCCCTGCACCCGTACGACAATCTGCCTATAGTCAGTCTCCTGTTCTCGCTGTTCGGCCTGAGCATAGTGGTGGACGGCATACATCAGCATGAGCTTAATAAGTTCTACCCGAAACAGGCCTGACCTGTTCCTACGCCTGGTGGCGGCTGTAGTGCTTGCAGTTACCGCGCTGAGCGGCCTGGCGCATTTGGCGGGCGGCAGCCTTGTATCGGCGCTTCCGCACACCCAACTGTGTTTCTTCAGGGCCCTGACCGGCCTGCCCTGTCCCGGCTGCGGCATGACCCATGCCTTCCTGGCGCTGGGCAGGCTGGACTTCGCGGGCGCGTTCGCGCATAACCCGCTGGTCTTTCCGCTGGCCGCGCTCCTAATGCTCTGCGCAGCCGGCAGGATCCCCCGCATTCTGCGTTGCGCGGGGGTGGTCAACTGGGCGCTTCTCGGTGTACTCGTTTTCTGGTGCGGCCGCCTGCTGCCCGGCACGCCTTGATTAAAGGGG
>PEXO01000171.1:16720-17253 GCA_002779045.1 Elusimicrobia bacterium CG08_land_8_20_14_0_20_59_10
TCCCCGCGAGGATATAATATGACCATGACGGATAAAAAAAATCCCGGCCTTACCATGCTGGCGCTGCTGGCGGTTTTCCTTTCTTTGTTCCTTGTGATGGTGTGGCCCTACCTCATAGCCCTGCTGATGGGTCTGCTGCTGGCCATACTCAGCCGACCGCTTTATAATCTGCTGGTAAAGCGCGGATTAGGCCCGCGCTGGGCCTCCGCCGTGGCCCTGGCCGTGATCTTGCTGGCCATAATAGTGCCGCTGGCGGCTTTTGCAGTTACCGCCATAAAGCAGGCCGTGGCCCTGACCGCCTACCTGGCGGACGAGCGCGGCGCCGAATTCATCCGGACCGCCGTGGCCGCCATTACCGCGCTGAAGCCGGTGCAGTGGATAATAGAAAATCCGGGCGACCTCCAGGCTAAAGGCCTTGAGTTCGCGCGGAGCTCCGGGGCGGCCCTCAGCCGGGTGATACTGGTGCAGGCGGCGGCCCTGCCGGAGTTGGCGATCAAATTCCTTCTCTCGCTGCTCACCTGGTTCTTTCTCCT
>PEXO01000171.1:17525-23890 GCA_002779045.1 Elusimicrobia bacterium CG08_land_8_20_14_0_20_59_10
TGTATTTTAAAGGCTCTCTTCTAAAGCTGGCACTGATGGGCCTGGTGGCGGTGGTGTCCGGCCTTATGGACAATATCGTGCGGCCCATAGTCCTGAAGGGACACGGCGATATGCACCCCCTGCTGGCCCTGATCTCAATTTTCGCCGGCATAAACATGTTCGGTATACTGGGCGTTATCTTCGGGCCGATAGTAGCGGCCATGCTGCTGGCTATCCTGAATTCCTGGCAGGTTGCGCCAGCCGGGGATCCCGAATAAGCTTCAGCGGGCCGCGGGGAGCGCCGGGGCGGACGCAACCCGGAACCCGGGTTTTGCGTATTATCAATAATGGTTGAAACGGATACAGAGCTTCTGCGCCGCTGCCTTGGCGGCGAGAATTCCGCTTTCGCCGGCATCGTTGAAAGCTACCAGGACAGGATATACAGCTTCGCGCTGCGCCTGCTTAAGGACCCGCAGGCCGCCGAAGACGCCGCGCAGGACGCTTTTGTAAAAGCCTTCCGCGGGCTTGCCTCCTACAATTTTGCCTATCCTTTTTCTTCCTGGCTGTTCCGTATAGCACATAATGTCTGCATGGACGCGCTGCGCGCCGGAGGCCGCACCGTTTCCCTGGACGGCGAAGATTTTCCCGACCTGCCGGACTGCGCGGTGAACGTGGAGGAAAGCGCGGCGGCCGCGCTGGACGGGGAGCGCATTGAAGCGCTGCTGGGCTCGCTGCCGCCCCTCTACAGCGAAGCGCTGCTGCTGCAATACCGCGAGGACATGGGCCCCGCCGAGATAGCGCGCGTGACCGGTGTGCCGGAGGGCACGGTAAAAGCCCGCCTCTTCCGCGGCCGCGAAATGATAAAAGCGAAACTTGGGAAGGCGGCACCGGGGGAACCTTTCCGGGGGCCGGGTCGGCTAGCGAGGCCGCCCTTAACCTCGGCCTCCATTGGCTGCAAGCCCAAGTCGGCCTGCGGATGCCCCCGGAAAGGTTCCCCCGGTGCCGCCCCGGATGCAACCGTTCGGGGGCCTGGAGCGTAATATGGATATGGACGCCGAAACGACCGACGAACTGATTGCCAAAGCCATAGCGTCGCTGCCTTACAGGCGGCCCCCGAAGGATTTCCTGTTAAAGGTGCTGGCCGCAATTGCCGCCCCGCGCCCGGCGGCCTGGTGGGGCTATACTCTAAAGACTGCCGGTTTCACCGTGGCGGCATGGGAAGCGGTGCTGTGTTTTTGCTGCGCCAGGCTGGTCCTGTCAAATCTACCGGACCTCGCAGCTTTCTTTATACAGCCGGGAGGTTTTCAGCGCGCTTTCAGGCTGCTGGTCGCAGAAGCGGCGTTTCTGGCAATGAAGCTGAAGGCCGGGCTTTTCTTTCTGTCCGACCTTGCCGCAGCGGCGGGCGGCTTCCCGGCTTACTATGAGATAGCGGCGGCGGCCCTGGCCTGCGCCGCGGTGATCTGCTCGGTTTCAGTACGAAAGAATTACAGTTATGGAGGAAGTTAATATGAAGAAAGTATCAAAATATTTATTGTTCGTGCTGGCGCTGACCTGCCTTGGGCGGGACGCGCAGGCGCGCCGCGCGGATATGCGCTATGACGACCTTGTTATAGATAAAGGCCAGACCGTGAGAGGGGATATAGTAATTGAGAAGAGCCTTACCGTTAACGGCCTGCTGCAGGGCGACGCCTCCTGCGTCGGCGGCGGTTCCGTGACGGTCAACGGCGAACTGACCGGGAACCTGATGGCTTTAGGCGGGCCGGTGTTCGTGGCCGGTCTTATCAGGGGCGACGTTACCAATATCGGCGGCCCGGTGGACGTAGCCGGCCGGGTACAGGGCGACATTTCCGCCATAGGCGGCAAGGTGACCCTTTCCGGGGACGGGGAGGTGTCGGGCGATATTTCCTCGCTGGGCGGCTCCGTGATAAAAGATCCCGGGGCAGTGCATAAGGGGCAGGTAAACAGTTTCGACGCCAATGCCATACGCGGCCTGGTTTCCCGTGCCATCAGGCTGTCCGGGCATTCCCGCGGCGGCAACGGCCCCGCGCCGTGGCTGATAGGAGGAATGCTCGGCCTGGGCCTGATGATGCTGTTCTCGGCGCTGGTGACCGGGGTGATACTGATGATGCTCCCGGCGGTGTTCTTTCCCGGGAACGTGGAGACTTCCGCCCGCGCCATTACCACCGATATGTGGCGCGCCTGCTGGATAGGGGCGCTCATGCTTATGGCCTTCTTCCCCGGCCTGATCGTGATGGTAGTGTCGGTGTTCGGCATCCCCCTGGTGCCCTTCGCGCTTATACTGTTCTGCGCGGCGGCCGTGCTGGGGCTCAGCGCTTTCAGCATAGTGCTGCAGGAGCGGTTCTTCGAGGGGATAAAGAGGCGCGGGCCTTCCGCCCTGGCGGCGAAAGTGGCCGTCGGTTACGGCCTGATGGCCGGCCTGCTCTTATTCGGCAAGGCTATTCCCCTGGCCGGGGATATCCTGTCGCTGGTAGGGCTGATGCTTATGGGCTTTGGCGGAGTGATAGGCCTGGGCGCCGTCTGGATGAGCAAGATGGGCAGCCGCGAATATGTGCCCGCGCCCGCGCTGCCGGTCGTGCCGCCCCCGGCGCAGTAAAGAACGCGGCGCGGCAGGGCGCAAAAAAGGCCGGGTTCAACCCGGCCTTTTTTGCGCCCCTGGGGCGTCTTACCCGGGCTAGCGCGGGTTATGCGGCGAGGCAGGATCCGGGTGGATCTGCTGATAAGCCATCACCAGCGCGGTTATTGCCCCGATCACTTCCCTGGGGTAAACATTGGTGTCCACTTCTCCGCTGATGGAGTTGCGGTCGATGTTGAGGCGGATGCCGTCCTCCCAGATATAGAAAGAACCGTCCCCGAAGCGGTCGCGCAGCTCAAGTTTCACGCCTATTTCCCCGGGGCCCGGGCCGTCAACCTCCACCTTGCCGGTTATTTCCCAGTTGCCGGCCCATTCCTCCATAAGAAGCCTGGTCTTGCCGGCGCGCAGTTCGTAGCGGCGGGTGAAGAAGCCGCTGACCCTGCCGGAGATCCGGCTGTTGCCAGTCTCTATCTCGGCGTCGTATTCCCTGTCGAAGATCTTGCGCAGCCCTACTTCCAGGCGGAAGAAGGGATCGTCGGCCTCCACGGTGTTCCAGCCGGAGTCGGGACGTATGGTGAGCCAGACCCGCTGCATATCGGAGGCGGATTTTTCCTCCGGCCCCGGTTTGCCTTTCTCCACCTGCACGGCCAGCAGCAGCGAGGTCACGGCGGCCACGGCCTTCCTGGAGAAGCTGTCCGGGTCGTAATTGCCGTTAATGGAATTCTTGTCCGTATACAGGTGCAGCCCGAAACCGCTTACATTGAAGGAATTATCATCGAAGCGTTTGCTGACGTTCACGTTGACCTGGACGGTCTTGCCTTTATCGGTAACGCTGCCGTTTATGAAGTAGGAGCCGTTGGAGCCGCTCATGCTCAGGAAAAGCCCGGAGCCGGAAAGGCTGTAATGCGAGCTGCCGGACTTGCGGATGGAGCCCCAGGAGGAATCCATGTCCGCGCGCAGGCTGACGCTGTAGCTGTCCTTGAAGGTCTCCCGCACGCGCGCTTCTATACGGGCGCCCCAGTCGTCGGCCTGGGCTTCCTTCATGGAGACGTTCTGTCTTACGCTCATCCAGACGAACTGGCTGGCGGCTTTTTGGGCGGCCGGAGTTCCGGCGGCGGGCGGCGTTCCCGCTATGTTCTCCGCGTTTACGGACTGCAGGTCGAATGAAAAAGCGGGAGAGGTTGAAAAGACCAAGAGTGCGGCTGAAAGGAGTTTTATCATTTATGCCCCCTAGTGTGGTTGCTGGTTATATTATAAGCCCGATGGCACTTCCGCCGGAAGGGTCTCAAGGCCTATCTCCCTCCTGGGTACCGCGGGCAAGCATTCCGCGGCCGGGTAAGGCAATAAAGAAAAAGCCCGTGCCCGCAATCTCCGGAAAAATGCTATCCTTGACGGATATGAGCGCGGCTGCCAAGATATCGTATGCCCTGATGTCGCTTCTGCTGCTGGCGATCATAGGTTTCGGGATGGGCCATGTGGTGCTGGCGGCCTTGTTCTCGTTCATGTTCATGGAGTTTATCCACCGGGGGCTGAAGAGCCGCCTTCCTTTGCTGGCGGCGCGCTGGCTGTCTTCGGTGCTGTTCCTGATCGCCGCCGTTATCACGATCTTTATTTTCCTCCGTTTCATAAGGCAGACGCTGCTGACCCTCCCCAATATCGTGGAGGTCGCGCTGCCGCAGTTAATGGACCTGGCGCAGAAATACGGCATTGACCTCCCGTTCGAAAGTTTCCGGGACCTGCGCGAATTCGCCAACAACAAGGTCCTTGCCAATGCGCTCATCATAACGAAGGCCAGCACCCTCCTGACCAAGGAAGTGTTCCATATGGCTATCGGCATAGCGGCGGCCGTATTGTTTTTCGTGGCAGGCAAGGCCCCCAGGTACGAACCCAACCTTTTTGACGCGGTCCGCAGGGAAACGAACAGGCGGATACGCAGGTTCACCTACAGCTTTGAAAGGGTTTTCGGCGCGCAGATCTCCATTTCCTGCATAAACACGGTGTTGACGGCCGTCTTCCTTTACACCGTTTCGATGCCGCATTTGGGCTTCCTTGTCACAATGACGTTTATTATCGGCATAATGCCTATCATCGGCAACCTCATCACCAACACGGTTATCGTGATAACCGCGATGGGACTATCCCTCAATGTGGCCATGCTGGCCCTGGCCTTCCTGGTCTTTATCCATAAGCTTGAGTATTTCCTCAACAGCAAGATAATGGGGGACAGCGTTAACCTGCCCATGTGGCAGATGCTGATAGCCATACTGATAGGCAATACCGTTATGGGCATACCCGGCATAATGCTGGCTCCCGCCATACTGCATTACATAAAAAGCGAGCTCCAGTCCATTCCAACGCAGCCTCACTCCGCCGTATAAAAGCCGTGGCAAACCCGGGGGGCCGGCCGTTTTCCCGATAACACCGCTTATGAGTCCTAAGGCAAAAGGAATGCTGCCGCCGGTCCTGGGGACGCTCTCGGCCCTCCTGGGTCTTTGGATGGGCTGGGGGTTTATAAGCTCCTCCGCGGCCACCTTCGATGAGCCGGCACATCTTGCCAGGGGGGTTTGTTACTGGAAGACCGGGGCCCTGCTGAAAAATCTCGACGACCATCCGCCGGCGGCGGAGATGGCCGCGGCTTTGCCGCCGGCCCTGCGCCCGATAAATTTCCCGCCGCGCGAAGCTTTTGATCTTCCCGCGCGGCAGCCGGCGGTATCCGAACGGTTCCTCTACGGGAATACCGCGGCCGCGGATCCGCTGCTTAATTCCGCGCGGTCTTTCGCTTTTATCTTGTGGATGGCAATCCTGGCCGTGGCGACGTTCCTGTTCGTCACCAGGCTGGAGGACAGGGCCAGCGGCTGGCTGTCCCTTGTTTTCCTGTTCTTCAATCCCGTTCTTCTTTCCAACAGCGCGCTGGTCACCACCGATGCCGGCGCGGCGGCCTTCTTCATGGCGGCTTTCCTGCCTGCGATGCTTTTTTCCCGGGACTGCGGCGGCGGGATAAAAAACCGCGGCGGGGCGCTGAAGCTCGCGCTGGCCGGACTTTTTACGGCGCTGGCCATGGCTTCAAAGTACAGTATGGCGCTGCTGCCGCTGTTCGTGGCCATAACCCTGGCCGCGGATCTCCTGCGGGGGGAACGCCGGGGCGCCGCCGTGAAGACTCTGAAGGCCGTATCGGTTTACGCCGCGGCGACCCTCATTTTTTTGCTGCTTATCTACCGGGTCACGGACATAAACCTGTACTTCAACGGCCTCTTCGAGACCTCAAAAAGGGTCACGGGCTCAAAGACCTCGTTCATAAACGGTCTTCACCTTATGGACGGGGTGTGGTGGTATTTCCCTTATGCATTTCTGGTGAAGAACCCGCTGCCCACGCTGCTGCTGGCGGCGGTCGGTTTGTTCTACTCGTTCAGGAAAGGGAAAAGGTCCCATCTCTGGATCTACGCGCCGGCCTTCCTGTACCTGGCCTTCGCCATGCGCTCCACGTTCCAGATAGGCGTGCGCCATGTGCTGCCCCTGCTGCCGCTCCTGGCCGCGGCCGCCGGCATAGGCGCCCGGCGGCTTCTGGAAAACCGCCGGCTGCGACCGGCCGCCTGGGTCCTTATCGCGCTGCTGGCGGTTTCCGTGCTGCGCGTACATCCGCATTACCTGGCCTATTTTAACGAGGCCGCAGGCGGCGCGGAGCGCGGTTACCTCAGGCTGCTTGATTCCAACCTCGATTGGGGGCAGGGCCTGAAGCCGTTGGGACAATACCTGGCGAAAATAGGGGCTCCTCCTGTATACCTTTCGTATTTCG
>PEXO01000171.1:24015-27587 GCA_002779045.1 Elusimicrobia bacterium CG08_land_8_20_14_0_20_59_10
AACCTGCAGAACGTCTATTACGCCGACCGGCGGTTCTTTGACTGGCTCAGGGCCCGTAAGCCTGACCAGGTAGTCGGGTATTCTGTTTTTGTCTACGATATTACCGAAGACAGGGCGGCCATGCTCAAGCTGGCGGAATCCCTTTACCGCCTCGGGCTGCCGGAGCAGGGCCGCTGCCTGAGGAAGAAAATAATATGAGCCGTTCCGTATGCTGGTTGCTGGCAGCCGCCTGTGCGCTGTCCGCCTGCGGTAGTCCTGACAGGGAGCTCATAGAGAGGCGCGTCTCCGGTGTGCGCGCGGCGCGGTCGGGGGACCTCCTGGTCTCCTGCGGCGAGGAGGGAGAGGTTTCGGTGCGCCGCGGCGGCCTGGACGCGCCGGTGATCTACCGCGAAAGAGGATTGCCTCTTTACGCCTGCGCGGTTTCGGGTCCGCATTATGCGGCCTGGGCCGGACTGGACGGTAAAATAACCCTTTTTTCCGCCGCGGCCGGCAAGCCCGCGGCCAGGTTTATGGCCGGGGAATGGAGCGTGCTCGACCTGCGCTTTTCCCCCGATGGCCGCTGCCTGGCTTCGGCCGGCCTGGACGGCGCGGTAAAGATCTGGTCCGTGCCGTCCGGGCGGCTTTACCGGGAGCTGAAGCGGAATAATTTCCCGGTAAGGAGCTTGTCTTTCTCGCCGGACGGGCGTTACCTGGCCGGCGCCGGTTATGATTCCATGGCCGTGCTGTGGGACCTGAAGGACGGGCGCGCGGTAAAAGCTATCAGCGCCGGCATGGAAGGTGCCCTTGAAACGGTGGCCTTCTCGCCGTCCGGGCTGCTGGCCTATGGCGGCCAGGGGCGGACTATAAAAGTGTGGGAACCGCTGACCGGCAGGCTTGTCTGTTCCCTGGAAGGACGGTTCGGCGCGAACGTGTCGCTGGCTTTCTCGCCGGATTCCGGGAAACTTCTTTCAGGTGATATGTCGGGAAACCTGACCGTGTGGGACCTGGACGGCTGTTCCGTTTCCCGGAAGCTTGCGGCGGGCCCCGGCCCGGTTAATTCCGTTTCCTTTCTGCCCGGCGGCAACTCCGTGCTGGCCGCCTCCGGCGGCGAGGTCAGAGTTATTCAGTTGAGGTGACCGGGAAATGCCGTCCCGGGCCGGCAATAGGGAGAAAGTCTTTTGCCTGGCCGCTGTTACAGTGGTAGAATCAAAGCTATGGAAGCGTAACGAAATAACTGAAGCATTTGGAGGCTCAGATTTGAGGCGGATGCGAGGCGCGACGAACGAGCATACCGGTGGTCTGTAAGTGAGGAGCAACGAAGCAGCCGGCCAAAGATGAGCCAAATGCTTCAGTTATTTCGTTACGCTTCCTAAGGAGAAAAAATATCTTTGCGGCCGGGATAAGCGTGAACAATTACGTCGCTATGCTCAAGGACCCCAGTGTGACTCTTACATATTTTTTCATACGACTTACGGTAGGCTACTCTTTCTGAGTCAGGGGGGATAGTCTCTGAATCAACTTCCGCAGCGGTTCGGGCGCTTTGCCGCGGGAGGTTATGGGGACGGTATAATCGTATGCCCGCCGAATTCCGGGGGGGCGGGGCCGTGTGCGGTTCCGGGCGTCCGCCGGACCGCGCGGGCTATCTGGCCAGGAGCACCGAGGTGCCCAGGTCTTTATAGCGCGTAAAACCGTTCTTCAGGGAGAACTCCTTCAGGGCTTTGGGGTCGGTGGCTATGGCGCGCCAGCCGGGCAGGCACTCGGGCTCGCCCAGCGGCAGGCGCGTAAGAAGCACTGCGTCCACCTTGTGTTTGCGCATTATAGCTTCCAGGTCCGCCGGGTAGGACGGTAGATGCAGGGAACGGCGCCGCGCGTACCAGACCACCTGCCCGGGGAGATTCGTCGCCACCAGGCCGTGCTCTCCGGCGGCCAGGGCCGCCTCGCGCAGTTCCGGCCAGTCCTTTACCGGCAGGCCGCCGGGATAGGCGGTCTTTCCCTGCGGGCTCACGAGCCACCAGGCCGCGAAGGCGAGGACCGCCGCGAAGTAGATCCCGCGCGGCAGCAGCTTCAGGTCGCCCGCGCCGCGTACGGCCAGGATGGCCGCCGCGGGGATGAACCACAGGTAATAGCGCCCGCCGGCCAGCGGCCCCAGCTCTTCGAAGCGCAGGAAACAGAAAACACAGACCTGCAGCGCGAGCATAGCCAGGTAGACAGCGGCGCCTTCAAAAGCGGCGCTCTCCTCCCGCCGCTTGCGCCAGAGCCGCGCCGCGCCCCAGGCCGCGGCCGGCCAGACCAGGTGGAACTGCCAGAGCGCCGGCCAGGACTTAAGGTGCTGCCAAAGCAGCGTGAACCATTTCCCGGCCAGTAGCAGCGGCTGGTGCAGCGTCTCGCCCGGAGTAAAGACCCTGTAGTGCAGCCAGGGCGGGGTTTCGGTGATCACGTGATGCGCCAGGTTCCAAGGCATGGTGGGCGGGTTTATGCTTCCATACCAGTGCAGGTTGTTGGCCAGCCCCGGAGCGGCGGCCAGCAGGAAGCCGCCGGTCCACCACAGGAGCCTGTTTCGCGCGCGCCCGCCGTCCGCCGGACCTCCGCGCTTGTATATCCAGAGGGCCAGCAGCGGCAGCCAGAGCATAAAATTGCTCCGGTAAAGCCAGGCCAGTCCGCCCGCTATGCCGGCTATGGCCCAATAAATGCCGGGCGCGGGGTTTCTCCGCAGTGAGATAAGCAGGCCGATGGCCGCCAGCGTGATAGCGGCAAAACCCAGGTCGGGCAGCCCCCAGAGTATGAACCCGCGCTGCAGCGTCGGACAGAGCGCTACTATAAGGCCCGCCGCCAGCGCCGCTCCCGGCCCCAGGAGGAGCCCTGCGATATAAGCCGTTCCGGCGGCCAGGGCCGCCAGCGCCAGAACGGACAGGATAAGGGCGGCGGCGTCCGTTTCTCCGAACAGGGCTTGTGCGGCGGCGGTAAGCCAGGCAGGCAGCGGGAACCTGTCCAGCACGGGGTTATACTCCTCGAAGGGGATGCCGCGCTCGTCCAGGGTGGCCAGGGCCGAGGAGTAGATCATGCGCGAGCGCAGGCCCTCTCCCGCGCGGATATTGCGTCCTATCTCCGAGTATTGGCAGAATTCGTGGGTGAGCCCGCCTTCGAAATTGCGCGAAACGGACCAGCCGGAGACGGCGGCGGAGATGATAAATACCGCGAGGACGGCCATTAGCAGGCGCGGCTGCGGTCCGGCACCGGGTAGTGCTCTCATCCGTGAATTTCTCCGCGGCCGCGCAGCAGGCGGTGATAGGTTATGCCGAAGCGGTGCGCCTCGTCGCGCAGCGCCTCCAGCAGGCGCAGCCCGGGATGCGCCCGGTCCAGCAGCAGGGGCTGCGCGCGCAGCGGGGTGTAGATCTCCTCCAGCTTCTTGGCCAGGCCTATTGCCGGCAGCTTTACCCCGGCTTCGCGCATGGCCTTCATGGCCGCGGCCAGCTGGCCCGGCCCGCCGTCCACCAGCAGCAGGTCCGGCAGCGGCTCCTCCCTTTTCTTCATCTGCGCCAGCCGCCGTCCTACAATCTCCTCCATCATGGCGAAGTCATTGCCGCCTTCCGGCA
>PEXO01000171.1:27608-27840 GCA_002779045.1 Elusimicrobia bacterium CG08_land_8_20_14_0_20_59_10
ACTTCCTGTAATGAGCGGCGTTCTTTTCCCCGTTGAGGAAACAGACCGAGGCGCCCACGGCCTGCCTGCCGAAGGTGTGGGAGGTATCGAAAGCTTCTATATGGACAGGCGGCCGCGCCAGCCCCAGCGCTTTTTTCAGCTCCGTCACGGCGCTGGTGCGCGTCACCGCGGTCTCCATGAAGTCCGCCGGCAGGCGGTTTATCAGTACGCGCTCGCGCATATGGTCGAAGGC
>PEXO01000188.1 GCA_002779045.1 Elusimicrobia bacterium CG08_land_8_20_14_0_20_59_10
TGTAGAATTGGGGTTAGAACCGGAGGGAACCTATGAAAAAAAGTCTGATGATGTTGTCCGTGCTCGCGCTTTCCGCGGTCTCAGTCGTGCCGGCGTTCAGCCAGCAGGGCCTGACCGGCGACGTGAAGCAGCAGATAAAGGAAGTGCAGGATGCCATAAAGAAGAAAGGCGCGAAATGGACCGCGGGGGAGAATAATATCTCGAATACCCCCGAAGACTGGAAATACCTGGTAGGTTTTAATTTTCAGCCGGTGCAGGCCGAGCCCATAGAGCTGGTGGCCGCCACCGAGCTGCCCGCAGCTATAGATTGGCGCGACGTTGACGGCAGTTATGTGACCGCGCCGCGCAATCAGAAAAAATGCGGCTCCTGCTGGGCTTTCTCCATGACCGGCGGCCTGGAGTCTTATACGCTGCTTAAGAAAAACACCCCCGGGGTGGATGTGGACCTTTCCGAGCAGGTGATGCTTTCCTGCAGCGGCGTCGGTTCCTGCAGCGGCGGGTATCTTTCCGCAGGTTTCCTGCAGAAAACCGGTCTGCCGCTGGAAGAGGCGTATCCCTACACCGCTACCGACGGGGAATGCTCCGCGGCGGCCCCGGGCTGGCAGGAAGCGGCCTACAAGATAGGCGCCTGGGGTTCCGTGTCCCGGAAGCTGGACACCATAAAGACCGCTCTCATCAAGTACGGCCCGCTGCCCACCGCGTTCATGGTGTACGAGGATTTCATGCTCTATAAGACCGGCGTGTATTCCTACACCACCGGCAAGAGGCTGGGCGGCCACGCCGTGCTGCTGGTGGGCTATAACGACGAAGGGCAGTACTTCATAGTGAAGAACAGCTGGGACAAGGGCTGGGGCGAAGACGGCTTCTTCCGCATCGCCTATTCCGAGATGAACAATTCCGTGACCTTCGGCCTGAGCACCATAGCCTACAGGGAGTCCAAGAACGAGGTCCCGGTCGGCGAAGCTGTTCGCGCCGGCCTGGCGCCGCTGTTCGCCCCCACCGCCGCCTGGAACTGAAGTAAGCGGCATACAAAAAACGGCGTCCCCCGCGGGACGCCGTTTTTTTTCTGAGGCAACAACCTCGACCAGCGGCCTCTATTACTCTATCTTGAACACGTCGGAAGCCAGCACCGCGCCGGTCTCGGCGTCTATCAGCCTCCGCGCCAGGTGGTCGTCGTTCTCCGTGCGGTCCTCCGCCGGGTTCCGGGTGAACTGGTAAATATAAAAATGCGTAGCCCCGAGTATTTTCCCGGCTTGTATGCGGTTCTGGCCGGAAAGGACGCCGCTGGCGCCCAGTTTCATTTCCTTTAAAGTTCGTTCGACATTCTCCCGGTCTGCCAGGTGGAAATTCTTGCGCCCGCCCACTCCCTCCAGGATGGCGCTCTCCAGCTTGCTTTCAACGACACGCTTTATGGTTTTGCGCCATTCCGTTATATCTCCGCCCATATTTTTTATATGCTCAGGGGAATAGGCGGTCTCAACCGTGCCATAAATGGCTACGACAACAGGCCGGCCGCTGTTTAATATGTCGTTTATAGCCTGCCTTGTCGGCGGCATATCGCCTTTCCAGGACTGTTTTTTAGCTCCCGAACCCCGGGGACGGCGGCGTCAGGTTCTCTTCCCGGGCGAGTCCGCTTGCCGGGGTCAGATGTTCCGTGGGGGCTCCGCCGCCGTATTCCGGGGCCGCCAGTTCCGGCGCGCCGCCCGCTGAGGTCTGGCGGACGGGGGGGGGCGTCTTCGGGCAGCGGTCCGGTGTTGGTCGGCGTACCAAGCGCCAGCCAGCCCCGCCAGAGAAGATATATGGCGAGCGCGATCAGCAATAGAACTGCCGTGAGGCTCAGCACAATGGTCTTGGGGGAAGATCGTGGCGCCGGCATAACGCCGGGAGCCGCGCCCTGCGGCGGCGCGGCGTATGCCGGGCCGGGTTCCCCGTTCTGCATAGTTTTTGGG
>PEXO01000238.1:0-4297 GCA_002779045.1 Elusimicrobia bacterium CG08_land_8_20_14_0_20_59_10
TAGTACGTGTCGCTTCATGCCACTTCGGTGTAGCCCAAAATCGGCCAGCCAAATGCTTCAGTTATTTCGTTACGCTTCCTAACCCCGCACGCCTTTATGCCCGCCGGCATGCCGTCCGAGCTCTTCCACCCGCGCTCTGTTACCCACTGAGGGGTCCAGTTTGACGGCCTCGTCCGCGGTCGCCAGGGCGCGGTCTGGGTCCCCCAGCTTTTCGTATATCTTGCTCAGTCTTTCGTAACAGAAAGCGTTCAGCGGATCGATCTTCAACATACGCTCCATAGCCTGGGCTTCCACCCGCAGGTGGTGGTGCTTATCAATGTGCTTCAGCCACGGACGGCGCAGCTTTTTCTTAAGCTCCGGGAAGATAAGTATACCCGACAACAGGGCCAGGTCGGCGAGAACTGTCGCCTCTGGCAGAGCGGGAAAAGCCAGCCGGTTCAAACTGTAGACGATTACGTAGACGACCGACCCGACCAGCAAACCCGAAGGGGGATGGATCTTTTTCCGGCGTGCCGCCCCGGCTTTTTTTAGTGACCACAAAACCCCGGCCGCAAAGGCCATGGCGGCGGTCATGCTGAATATTATCACGCCAAATTGCATTCCCGGCACAATTCACCCTCTTAAGAAGAACAACTCTAAAAAGGCGCCTCCTGCCTTTTCTCTTCTATTCTCCCCAGTTCTGCGGCAAGCTCATCGGGGATCATGGCGAACACTTCGCATGTGCCGGAAGACTCACCGCGGCTGATAGCCAGGGTGGCCTTGAATATCCTGAAATCCTGTTTCAGGTCCATAACCGATCCCAGCCCGGCAACTATACGCTGAAGATCCCCCTCCACATATTTGGGCAGCATAGGAACGGTCTTCCTCTTTAAAACGTTAAGCACGGCATTGGTCAGCGAGTTGAGCACCATGTTGCCGAGTTCAAGAAAGACGACCTCTCCGGTTATCCCGGGGTGAGCGGACAGGGAGAAAGAATCGCCCATAAAGCATCGGGTGAGATGCCCGATATCGTCGGGGTCAAAGAACATCACGGTGGCGAACGGGAACTCGCCTTTGACATTGAAATATACGGCGGCTGCGGATGGCTTTTTAAAACTGTGCTGCCGGACGGCCGCGGGCAGAGTCCCGCGGAAAATTCCGCTATCGGTCAGTTTCCAGGTTCCGGCGCAAACGCTTGAGATCCGGTCAAGACTTCTTTTAAGGCCTGAAACCGCCAGCCGCTGCAATATCCAGTTTTCCTCGTCGTTCATAAGCTTTAAGCCGTCACCCCGTACACTTCTTAATGGTCTCTTTGAACTCCCCGTAGGAGAACGGCTTATACAGTATCGCCGTTACCCCCAGCTTGTGAAGCTGTTTTTCTATCCCCTCCTGTTCCACAGCTGTTATCATAACTATTCTGGCCGCCGGGTCCAGTTTTCGCATTTTCTCCAGAACCTCCACCCCGGAAATTCCCGGCATGATGATATCGAGCAGCACCAATTCAGGATGCTGCACCGCAAAAGCCTTAAGCGCGCTATCGCCATCTCCGGCCTCACCCACCACTTCATGGCCCATTTCCCCCAGGAAATCGCTTATCATCCTCCTTGTCATAAGGTTATCATCAACTATAAGCACCTTCATAAAGCACTCCTTGGGGACACCGGAAAAACACGGCTGACACTGACAATAAATTGCGCTCCGTATCCCATTCCGAATATTCTAGCAAATGAAAATATGTCGACGGGCCGCTAACTGCCGCGCCCGGACAGAACCGCCAGGCCTGTCGGCGGTCTAAAAAAGCAGCCTGTCCCGTTTCCCCCTGCTATTGCTTTTGTGTTTTCAGGAGCGTGTACATCAGGGCGGCAAGAACATGCTGCTTTACCGGCTTTTCCATAAAGCCTTTTACGTTCGGTTCCCGCTTCATCATTCCCCTGGTGGAAGGGTTGGTGTTGCGGCCGGTTATTATCACTATGGGGATGTCCGAGGTGTCGTCTTCCTGAAGTTCGCGCAGGAGCTCGAAACCGTTGAGCTTGGGCAGCATCAGGTCAAGCAGGATAAGGTCGGGATGAACGGCCTTGGCCTTTTTAAGAGCTTCCTTCCCGTCGGCCGCCATCTGTATGGCAAAGCCTTCTTTGCGCACCAACAGCTCAAGGAGGTCCCGTATCGCTTCGTCATCATCGACTATCAGTATCAGTTTCCCCTCCGGCGCGTTCAGGTCCGTGCTTTTTCGGATATTGGGGAGAAGGCGGTAGCAGGCGGCGATCATCGCGTCCACGCACGCCAGCGAAAACGGCGTCAGGGTGTCGCCGGCGGTCAGCGGTATATGATACAGGCAGCAGTACTCCGCTACTTCCGCCCTCGCTTTAGTGAACACCGCGTCTATCATGCCCTCATCGGACCCGGCGTTCAGCTCTTTTACCAGGGAGGCGAAGTTCAGCCTTGCGTATGTTTCGCCTATGCGCCGGTCCGCTTCCGGGTCCTTGCCCGCAGTTTTAATATCCTCGCTCACCAGCGAAAAAGGCGCGAGGGCGGCGAGCCTTTTCTTGACCAGTTCTTTGCTGCCGAGCAGGCTCCCGCTGATCAGGGCGAAATCCCTGCCCGAAACCAGCTTCTCCAGCGCGTCCTTGAATTCCAGTATCGTTTTATCCGTGAGAGCCCCGCTGTCGAGCCTGCCCGTGAAGTTTTTGCACACCTCGTTCAGCGTTTCCCGTTTCAGCTCGGACAGCTGCTCCGACATGCTCCGCAGGGAATTGATAAAGAATTCCTTTTGCCCGGCGTAGGCCGCCGGGACCCTGCCGGAGAACTCCCTCAGCCTGGTGATAAATACGATCTGGTTCTCAAGCCTGGTCATATAAGATAGTGCGGGGAAAGGTAAGTCTCAACTCCCGGAGACGCCCCCGTGCCCTATGACGGATATTCTACTAAAAGGAGCCGGCCGCTATCTGACGGAAACATAAAAAAGCTGTCCCGGATTTCCCCGCGCCTTTTCCCTCAGCCTTTCGGCTTGCCGGTGCGGCGGCGCGCGACCGCCTCCTTAAGCAGGTACTCTATCTGCGCATTGACGCTGCGGAAGTCCTGGGCCGCCCAGGCCTGGATCTCGGCCCAGAGCTTCGCGTCAACGCGCAGCAGGAAAGCTTTCTTCTCTTCGGGCATTACTGGTACAAGGTGCCCGTGTTGATCACCGGCTGGGCATCGGTCTCGCCGCACAACACCACCAGCAGGTTCGAGACCATGGCCGCCTTGCGCTCGTCGTCAAGCGTTATTACATTGCGCTCCGAGAGCTGCTTCAGCGCCATTTCCACCATTCCCACGGCGCCGGCCACCAGCATTTCACGGGCCGCTATCACGGCCTCGGCCTGCTGCCTGCGCAGCATCGCCTGCGCTATCTCCGGCGCATAAGCCAGGTGCGTCAGCCGCGCGTCCTCAATGGTCACGCCGGCACGCGCCAGCCGCTCCTGCAGTTCCTGACGCAGCTTCACGCTGACCTCGTCCGCGCCGCCGCGCAGGGTCAGCTCGCCGGGCTCGCCGTGGTCATAGGGATACGAGGAGGCCAGGTGGCGCACCGCGGTCTCGCTCTGCACCTGCACGTAGCTCTCGTAGCGGTCCACGTCGAACAGCGCCTGCGCCGCGTCCGTTACGCTCCACACCACCACCGCGGCGATCTCTATGGGGTTGCCGCCCTTGTCGTTTACCTTCAGCTTCTGGCATTCAAAGTTGCGCGCCCGCAGCGACATCTTCATAGTCTCCTCGCCAACGTGCCGGGTGACGCCGTTCGCGTTCTCCCACTTGCCGCCGCGGCTGCGCGAGTACAGCGGGCTCGCCCAGAAGAAGCCGCTGTCCCTCACCACGCCCTTATAGTCGCCGAACAGCACCATCACGCGCGCCTCGTTGGGCTGCAGCGCGAAGAAGCCGCAGAACAGGAACACGGCCAGCAGCACCGTGAAGATGCCGCCGAAGATGAGGAGCGCGGTCTCGTGCATCGCGCCCGTCACTATCAGGCCTATCCCTCCGAACAGCACCAGGAAGTTCACGAACAGCATTCCCCAGCCGTTCATCGCCGAAATACGGTTCTCTTTTGTCATAGGTTAACCCCTCCTTGAGGTTATATCAATATCACTTTGTCAAGCCCCCGGCATTCCTATTATATAACCGCAAAACAGAACCGCCGGGCTGCCCCGGCAGCTTAAATAGTAATTAAATATACTGTCCCCAGATCTCCGCCCAGAATGACAGGGGCACCTTTACTTCACTTTAAGTCTTTTTCGGCTTCGGAACCTCGCAGATATACCAGTTTTCAAGCTTCTCGCGGGCCCAGGGA
>PEXO01000238.1:4385-8810 GCA_002779045.1 Elusimicrobia bacterium CG08_land_8_20_14_0_20_59_10
CATGCAGCTTGACCATATAGGTAAGGATGGTTTTCAGCGTAAGGCCGTGCAGAGGGTCGCGGGATCTTTTAACGGGCACGGGCTTTGCGGAGGATTCGGCCATTGCCGCGGCGTAAGCGTTCCCGGAGCAGCACTGGCCCAGCGGGTTTTTCTCCCCGCAGTTGCATTTAGGCACCGCGCCGGTCAGCTCTTTGATTATCACGGCCCAGCGCGTAACCCCGGTCTTATTGATGGCGGCCACTACCCGGGCTTTAGTAACACCCGCGCAGTAGCAGGCGTATACGGGCTCCGCCCCGGCCTTGAAATAAACAGGCACAAGCACGTCCTCCTGTTTGAACAGGGCGCCCTTCGGGTGGAAATAAACCGCGGCGCAACCCGGGGTTCTGCATATTAAGTACCTGTCCCCAGGGGCCGCAATGCCGGGCTTGAGCAGTTTTCGCACCGTATGCCCGGGCACTATTTCGCCCGTCTTCCCGCAAAGCGGGCAGGCAATGCTGTCGCCGCCCGGCAGGGCCTTAGCGCAGCAGGCAGCCCCGCACCCGCCTGGTTGTTTATTCATATATCAGCTCTGGTCCGGCTTTTCCTGCAAAAGGTTATCCTCATCCCATTCTCGGTCGGCAATGCGGATGAGATCATCGTCGACACGTTCTTCGGAAGCTTCTGCATGTTCTCAACATAGAAAGACTTCGCAATTATTTTTATAGTGCCAGTCTCAATTAATTCCCGGAGATTACCGGGGACAACCGTATTCAAAATCATTCTATCGACTTTATTCTTTATATCATCGTAATTCATAAGCCATCCCTCTCCGCCCCAAACCCCAAAAGAATATCAGGCGCCTTTTCACCCTTCCCAGCGTCCCCTATCATTTTGATTTTGAGTCTTGGGCGGTGAACGCACAACGGAACCCGAAGCTGATGCTCCAGCTGCCTTGGCTGGACATAGCGCGAAAAGCCGCGCGTAGACCGTTGCGGACATTGCCCGCCCCCCCCCCGCGCAGGACCCGGCGGTTCCCGGAATCCGGACCTTTCGGATCCTTCGCAGGGCTTCTGCTATAGTAATCCTCAGCGTACCGGTCGGCCACCCACTCCCAGACATTTCCGTGCATATCATACAGCCCGTACAGGTTCGGCTCCTTCAGCCCTACAGGGTGTTCCTGAGAGTTTGAGTTCTCGCTATACCAGGCGTATTTGTTAAGCTCCCGCACCTCGTCCCCGAAACTATATTGTGTGTTCGTGCCCCCGCGCGCCGCTTTCTCCCACTCAGCCTCTGTCGGCAAACGGCCGCCGGCCCACTTGCAATACGCGTCGGCATCGTTCCAACTGACCCGGACTACCGGACGGTCCAGTTTATTATCAATGCCTTTTCCATTTCCGAGCGGGTCTTTCCAGTTTGCAGAACTCTCCTGTTTCAGTTGCTTCCCGTCAAAAAACAGGCGGCCGCGCTTTTCAGCGGCAGTGACATATTGTACGGCATCAATAAACTTCTTAAAAGCCGCATTAGTCACTTCGGTCTTATTCATATAATAGGCGTCAAGATAAACTTTGTGCTGAGGGTGTTCATTCAGTTCACCCCCGCCCTCGGGCGCGCCCATCAGGAACTCGCCGGCAGGGATCAGGACACGATCCTTAACAGACCCTTTCATCCAGATTCCTATAAAGACCACAGAAACGATCGCGCCAATAGCTATCAGCGCAGTGTGCAGTTTAGTCAGCACGCGTTTATTGCCGGCTTCAGGCGCTGCCCCAGTGGGCTGCTCAGTTTTTTCAGGTTCCATGATTAAATAGTACCCCCCTCATTAACGGCAGAATATCGCCTCCGGACGGTTTTTTTTACGGCAGGCAAAACAGAAGCCCGGGGGAGGTCCCGGATATAATTGACAGGTGCAGTGAGGCGGGACAATTTATTATATCCTCTTTTACTCTTATACTTCAATCAAATCCGCACTCTACCCCACCTCTCCCGTTAGCCCGGCATTCCCCCGCATTCACCAGGCAAAAAGATAGCAGCTTTCCCCCTGAAACAAGCATTATGTCTCCGGATTTCCGGTGTTCTTCCTCTTATTATCTTCCCTTTTTCTGCCTCTTCCACTCTTATACTGCATCTGGGTAGCGACCAGTTTTTTTAAAAGGACCATCAGGATCTCATGCCGCGTATTAAGGTCTTCATAGCCGGCTTCTTCAGCCTCTTTGCATAAATAATAGATGGCCTCTATGGTAGAAACACAGTGCGCCCTGGGTTGTCTTTTAATTGCAAACTGGGAAATATAGCCACGGGAAAAAGAGAGCCGGGGCAAGTCAAGAATGTTCCGGCTTTTGTTTAAAACTCTCTTGGCGCAAGCCCAGGTCCCGTCTATAACAAAGATCAGAAGAGTTTTCCCTTCCACGGTGAGCTCATCCCCCGGGGTTTTGAGATTCACGGCTTTAGGACCGGGGTACAAGACAAAAGGGCTATAGGAGGGATCCCGGAGCAGGGAATTAACCCGTTCACTATGCGTAAAATCAACCCCTGTTAAAAGCTCCGCGTTCGTTAAACATAATTTTGCAAGCCGGGCCGTCCCTGTTTTTTGTTCCCGGGCTTCCTTACTGTGCATAAGGATCACAAAGCGCATCCTGGTAGAAAAGGGTTTTATGCTGTCGCATAAACAGTTCTTTTTCACCCTGCGGCAAATATAACACTGCTCGCGGTACTCGCTCCGGACATCTTTTGAAAGCTCAGTTTTTCTTAACAAAATATGCAAAAAGGCAGTTGCCTTTTCCTCCAGCTTCACGAGATTAATCTTTAAAGAATTATAACAAACAAACAATGCATATTCGCCCAGTAAAAAGGGTAGTTTAAGACGGTTTCTATCAATTGCGTCATATAGGTCCGCGCGCGGGTCCAGTTGGCAGTCCTCGTCCGGAGGGCCATGCGCGTAGACGGCGGTTTTAGGCGCGGGCTTGTATTCGGGGAAGCCGGCCGGCAGGCCCAGGTGGGTTAAGAGCCGGACAAGTTCTTTGTCGTTCAGTATTACCGCTACCGGCTTCATTTCCAGGCTGCATTTGGCCCGGTCCGCCTCTTTTTCCGCCTTGGCCGCCAGCAGCGGCCGCAGGGGTGACCTGGGCGCGAGTGCGCCGTAATAATGGACCAGGTTCTTCTTGGCCGTTTGATGAGCATAGCTCCTGATACGGCACTGGCATAGCCTTGGGCGGCGGCATCAGCAGCGTCCAGCGCCGCAGGAATTCGACGGGCGTCATAACCAGCATTTCCGACTTCCCCGCCTTCGGCTCGGTGCGGTAGAGCACCGTGTTGACCTTTTGCGGAAGGATGCGGCGGCGGCGGAACGGCTGCTGCGCCGCGTGCTCTCGCTGGAGCCCAATTACCAGCGCGCCACGCAGTTGCTGGCCGGGATCCTGGAGCGGCAGGGGCGCAGGCCCGAGGCGGCAAAGGTCCGCGCCGCCGGTCAGGCTGCGCTGGAGCTCACGCCCTTTGAGGTAGTCCCCTGAACCCCTGCTCACCGGGCCGCCGCGGAGCATAATTAAATGGCCCCGCGTCCGACGCGGGGCCATTAAGCCGTCCAGGCGCAGATCCGGATTATTTCCCGATATTCTCTACCAGGTCTTCCGCCAGGTCGTCGGTAAGGTCCATGAGGGCTTTCTGTATTATCGCCTCCGGTTTCGCCAGTTCGCCGATCTTCCCGCCGAAAGCGTGCTTCTCGGAACTTTTGGCTTTCCCCACCGCTTTGCCGGAGCCGAGCAGCTCGCCGGTCTCCAGGTTGACCAGCCGGGCCTCGGCCGAGACTTCCACTTTGCGGTCCGTCTTCTCGGCTATCTTCACGCTGCGCCATTCGTCATTCACGGAGAGGGCCGTTATGGAGCCCAGCACCGCGTAGCGCGCGCCCAGCAGCTTGCCTACCTGCGCCGCGGTGTTGGAATCTATGGCTCCGGAGGAGGCCAACTGTATTTCCTTCAGGGCCGCGTCCACCCGCGCCCGCTCTACCAGGCGTATCCTGGAGGTCTGCATGAGGGCCGCGGTAAGCAAGTCCTGCAGGCCGGTCACGCTGGAGGCGTACTGGGCTTCGGAGGCGGAATAGGTAAAGGGCATCACGCAGGCCAGCGGCCGCTGTTCAAAAGGGACTTTGGCCCCGGCGCAGGCCCCCGCCAGCATCAGTAAAGGCAGTATAAGTTTTTGCGTTTTCATTTCTATCTCCTTAATATAGCCAGGTTTTATGAAACCACTTCCGCTTCCCAATTCTTCATCTTATTATTGTTTGATCTATGCCGGGTTGGGGATGTATATGAATTCCGCCTTAACGCGGAATTTTTTCTCCAGCACTTCCGCCAACATTGGTCCGTATAAGGCCTGTTTCCGTAAGCTCTTTCCCTAATTCCACTCTTTCCTCTGCTTACAAATTTTTCGGAAAAAACCCCCTTTCCTTCTATTTTA
>PEXO01000362.1 GCA_002779045.1 Elusimicrobia bacterium CG08_land_8_20_14_0_20_59_10
CCCGGCCGGGAAAGGCTGTTCGCGCTGCTGCTGGTGACCATGATGGTGCCGGGCCAGGTCACCATGCTGCCTGTGTTCCTGATCCTTAAATCCATGGGCCTGCTGAATTCTTACGCCGGGCTGGTGCTGCCGGGCACCGCCGCGGTGTTCGCCATCTTCATGATCCGCCAGTTCATGGCGGAGATCCCCGAAGAGATCCTGGAGGCAGCCCGCATAGACGGCTTCTCGGAATTCGCCATCTTCTGGCGCATCATGCTGCCGCTGTGCAAGCCCATAATAGCCACTCTTACCGTGTTCAGCTTTATCGGCGCGTGGAACGATTTCCTCTGGCCGCTCATCATCATGCTGCGCGAGGACAAGTACACCCTGCCCGTGGCCCTGGCCGGCCTGAACGGCCAGTACAACACCGACTGGGGCCTGCTGATGGCCGGCGCCGTGGTGGTGGTATTGCCCGCGGTGATCATCTTCCTGCTGGCCCAGAAACATTATATAAAGGGCATAGCCGCCGGCGCGGTTAAAGGTTAACATGCTTAAGAACAAATACGGTCATTTTTCCGATGGCGGCGCTTCCTACACGGTCACCGACTGGCGCACCCCCAGGCCCTGGATAAACGTCATCTCCAACGGCCAGTGGGGATTAGCCATCTCCCAGGCAGGCGGGGGGTATTCGTGGCTGGAGCATTCCATGCTCAACCGCATCACCCGCTGGCAGCAGGACACTGTGGGCGACCATTGCGGCAAGTTCCTGCTGCTGCGCGACAACGATACCGGCGAGTCCTGGTCCATAACCCCGCAGCCGCTAAAACCCGCTTTCGAAAAATACAGCTGCGTCCACGGCATGGGCTATACCGTCTTCAACACCCGGGCCTTCGGTATAGAGGCCGAGTGGACCATCTTCGTGCCGCAGAATATTAAGTGCGAAGTCTGGACGCTGAAACTTAAGAACGTCTCCGGCAGGAAGCGCAATATCTCCCTCGTCAGCTACCTGGAGCTGCTGCTGGGTGTTTTTCCCGATTGGCACCGCGAATTCCACAACCTTTTCGTTAAAACGAAGTTCGACCGCAAAACCAACTCCCTCCTGGCCGACTCCAACCTGTGGACCGCACCGCTGCCCGGCGACGCCGGCTGGAACAAGGGCTGGCCTTTCACCGCCGTCTTCGCCGCCAGCGCCGCACCCTCGTCGTACACCTGCGATAAAGAAGAGATCTTCGGCGCCTACAACTCCTGGCACGACGCGCGCTTCCTTAAAGAAGGCGGCGCCCTGTCCGGCAGGACGGGCATGGGCTTTGAGCCCATTATTTCAATGAAGTTCGACCTGGAACTTGCCGACGGCGAGACAAAAGATATCAACTTCATGCTGGGCGCGCTCAAGCACGACACTTTCGCCAAAGATTACCCGGCCTACATCAAGGCGCTCAAGAAACCGCAGGCGCTGCTTAAAGAGACCAGGGACCATTGGCTGGAACTGTGCAACAGGTTCATCGTAAAAACGCCCGAACCCGCAGTGGACGCCCTGGTAAATTACTGGCTAAAGTACCAGACCATCTCCTGCCGCATCCTGGGCCGCAGCGCCTATTACCAGTGCGGCGGAGCCTTCGGCTTCCGCGACCAGTTGCAGGACAGCCAGCTCTACCTGGCGCTGGACCCGGCCAGGACCAAGGCCCAGATCAAAGAGCATGCCACCCACCAGAAGAAAGACGG
>PEXO01000214.1:0-361 GCA_002779045.1 Elusimicrobia bacterium CG08_land_8_20_14_0_20_59_10
CGACTGGGTGCTTAAGGACGTCTCTTTCAAACTGCCCAAAGGCGAAAGCCTGGCCATAGTGGGCGAGACCGGCGGGGGGAAGACCACCGTGACCAGCCTGCTGCTGCGGTTCTACGATTTTGAGAAAGGCCACGTGGAGATAGACGGCACGGACGTGCGCAAGCTGAGCCTGGGCTCGCTGCGCTCGGCCATAGGGCTGGTGCAGCAGGATATATACCTGTTCCCCGGCACGGTGCTGGACAACCTGAAGATGATGGACACGGCCATCCCCGACGCGCGCGTGCACGAAGCCATACGCCTGATGGGGCTGGAAAGTTTCTTCAAAAAACACCCGCTGACCAAGAAGGTGGTGGAAAAAGGC
>PEXO01000214.1:374-1920 GCA_002779045.1 Elusimicrobia bacterium CG08_land_8_20_14_0_20_59_10
TCGGCGAGAAGCAGGTGGTGGCGCTGGCCCGGGCGATGGTGCTGGACCAGGAAGTGCTGGTGCTCGACGAGGCCACCTCGCACATGGACCCGTACACGGAGCGCCTGATAACGGGTGCCATAAAGCATTTGCTCAGGCACAAGACGCTGATAATAATAGCGCACAGGCTTTCCACCGTAAAGAACGTGGACCGGATAATGCTGGTTACCGGCGGCGAGATAAAAGAATGCGGCACGCACGACGAGCTGCTGGCCGCGGGCGGCGTCTACTCCAAGTTCTATAAACTGCAGTTCGGGGATAAAGCTTCATGATCTTCACGCTTAAATGGCTTTATCCCTACTGGCGGGCGCACGCGGTGCGCATGACCTTTATAGTGGTGTTCGGCATGGCCAGCGCCGTGCTGCACACCATAAACCCGCTGCTGATAAAGAACATAATAAACGGCCTCGGGGCCAACCTGAACCCGGAGTATATCCGTCACAATGTGCTGATGATACTGGCCGTCGGCTTCGGCATTTACGTGACCAATATGGTGGCCCAGCGCAACCGCGCCTACATGAACATGCGGCTGGAATGGGAGTTCCGCCGCAAGGTGTTCGACCATATTATAAGGCTGGACCGGAACTTCTACCACAAGTACACCACCGGTGACCTGGTCACGCGGCTGGTGGACGATATTTCCAACAAGATCTCGTGGTTCTCCTGCTCGGGAGTGTTCCGCTTCATCCAGGCCATGTTCACGCTGATAGCCGTCGTCGCGGTTATGCTGCACCTCAACGGGCTGCTTGCCTTCTGGGTGCTGCTGCCGCTGCCGGTGATACTGGTGTTCTCCATAAGGACCGGCAGGCTGCTGACCGCCAGGTACACCGAGCTGCAGGAGTCCATAACCGCGCTTTACGACTTCCTGGAGACCTGCTTCACCGGCATAAGGGTGATAAAGGCCAATGCCAAGGAAACTTCCCAGCAGACTTTCTTTAAAACACGGACAGAGGGCCAGCGCAAGGCGGAGATCTCCACGGCCAGACTCAACATCCTCTTCACCTATTTCTGGAACGAGGCCGGCTTTATCTCGGTAGCCCTGCTCTATATAGCCGGAGGCCTTATGGTGATGAACGGCACGGCCACGCTGGGCGAGCTCATCGCCTTCCAGTTCTACGCCAACATGGTGGTGCAGCCGCTCATGGATATCAGCCAGTTCGTGGTGGCCGGCAACCGGGCAGGGGTTTCCATAAAGCGCATTGACGAACTGCTAAGCACGCGCTCGGCGCTGAAGTTCGCCGCCGGCGGCGCGTCGCGCCCGGAGAGCATACGCGAACTGGAGTTCAAAAAGGCCGCCCTTAAGAATCCCAAGGGAGACGATTTCCTGCTTAAGGACATCTCGTTCAGGGCGCTGCGGGGGCAGCGCGTGGCGCTGGTGGGCAAGATAGGCTGCGGCAAGTCCACGCTGCTGGCGCTGGCGCTGCGCCTCTCCGAGCATGACGCCGGGGACATAGCCGTTAACGGCGCGGACATACGCACACTTGACCTGAAGCGCTTCCGCGAGAAG
>PEXO01000384.1 GCA_002779045.1 Elusimicrobia bacterium CG08_land_8_20_14_0_20_59_10
CTGGACGAGGCCAACGTCGAGCGTTTTGTGCGCCTGCTGCGCGAATTCTCGGGCACCACCCAGTTCCTGGTCATCACCCATAACAAGCGCACCATGGAGGCCGCGGACGTGCTCTACGGCGTGACCATGGAAGAGCTGGGTGTTTCCAAGATCATTTCCGTGGACCTCAAAAAAGCCTCGGCGATGGCCGAAAACGGCGGGAAGGTTAAAGCCCAGGTCGGAGCGTGAGATGATCTACGGAGTCTTTTCCGACGTTCACGCTAATTACGAAGCGTTGAGATCGGCGCTCTCTTTTTTTAAAAAGAACAAGGCGGCGGGCTTCATCTGCTGCGGAGACATGACGGGCTATGGGCCGCAGCCGTCCGAATGTATCAGGGCCGTAATGGGTCTCCCAAACCTGTCCATAGTCATAGGCAACCACGACGCGGCCGTGACCGGCAGAATGGATATGAAATGGTTCAACGCCAACGCCATCGCCGCCATCCTATACGCCAGACACAACCTCTCGGGAGCAGAGCTGTCCTGGCTGGCCGGCCTGCCGGAAACCGTTAAAACGCCGGATTTTACGCTGGTACACGGTTCACCCAGGAAACCCCTTACCGAGTACGTATTGAGCGAAGCCCAGTTCACCGAAAACCTGCCGTACTGGGAGACTTCGCCCTGCTTTATCGGGCACAGCCATATGCCGGTCTATTTCAGGCAAACCGGGAATTACCCGCCCGAAACCGATTTTTTAAGGCCCATGTCAAGAATGCTGCTCGGCGGGCTCCGGTGCATACTTAACCCCGGCTCCGTGGGCCAGCCCCGGGACGGCAACCCGAGGGCTTCGCTCGGCCTGTACGATTCCGAAAAAAAGATATTTGAACTGTTCCGCGTGGATTATAATGTGGCCAGGACCCAGGAGCTGATGAAAAAACCCGGTCTGCCTCAGGTGCTCATAGACCGGCTGGCGTTCGGGCTGTAACAACCGGTGCGGGGAGAGAACGGACCTATGAAGATGCACATACTCATTGTGGATGACGACAAAAATTTTATCGACACTCTTGAGGACGGGCTCAAGCTGAAAAATGTGGACGTGGAAATAACCGTGGCCGAATCGGCCCGCGAAGCGATAGAAGCGCTGGCAAAAGCCGTCCCTTCCCTCATTATTCTGGATGTGCAACTGCCGGACATGCACG
>PEXO01000125.1 GCA_002779045.1 Elusimicrobia bacterium CG08_land_8_20_14_0_20_59_10
TGATATCCAAAAAGGCTTTGCGCCTTGCGCGCCACTAAGCCTCTCGGAAGGAAGCCACCCTTTTCATATTACCATCAAGCGGCCAAGGCTATGCCGGTGCCGCAACAAGGCGGCCCATGCGCACTAAAACGACCAGGTGCGAGCCTGGCCGGGGCTCAGCGCTCGCTAACGGTCACGGAAAGCATATCCTCCACGGAGGTTACCCCGGCCATGACTTTACGCCAACCGCTGGCCCGCAAATTCCAGGCGCCGCCCTTCGCGGCCTCTACTGCAATTTTTTGAACGTCCGCATCCTTGTAAATAATGCGCTTCATCGCCTCGGTGTTGAAATAAACCTCATAAATGGCTTTTCTGCCCTTGTAGCCCATGTTGTTGCATTTAGGACAGCCCTTGGCCCTGTAGAAGGTAAGCCGGGATGTGTCCGGCATGGGATCAAGCATGCACTCCGCCACGAACTGGTCTATCTCGTCCTGCGGCGGGCGGTAGGCCTGCTTGCATTCCGGGCAGAGCTGGCGCACCAGGCGTTGGGCCGCCAGGCAGAGCAGGGTGCTGGCAAGAAGGTAGCGCTCTATGGCCATGTCCAGCAGGCGCGGGATGGCTTCCAGCGCGCTGTTGGTGTGCAGGGTCGAAAGCACAAGGTGGCCCGTCATGGCGGCTTTCAGACACGCCTCGGCCGTCTCGTTGTCACGGACCTCGCCGACCAGTATGACGTCGGGGTCCTGGCGCAGGAACGAGCGCAGGCCGGAGGCCATGGTAAGGCCTATCGCGGGCTTTACCTGCACCTGGCTTATCCCCTCCATCTTGATTTCCACGGGGTCTTCCAGCGTCATGATGTTCAATTCAGGGGACTTTATCGTGTTCAGCACTGCGTTAAGGGTCGTGGTTTTGCCGGAACCGGTGGGACCGGTCAGGAAGATGAGACCGTTGGGAGCGGAGGCCGCCTTGAGGAAGTCCTCCATCTGGCGCTGCTCAAAGCCGATGACCTTGACATTAAGCTCCACCGAGCCCCTGTCCAGGATACGCATAACAAGCTTTTCGCCGAACACGGTCGGGCAGACGGAAACGCGGATCTCGATGATGCGGTTCTGGTACTTTATGGAAAAACTGCCGTCCTGCGGCAGGCGGCGCTCGGAAATGTCAAGTTTTGAAAGTATCTTCACGCGGGAGATCATCGCGTCCACAAGTTCCGCCGGGGGAGCGCTGCGTTCGTATAGAACGCCGTCAATGCGCAGCCGCAGGGATACTTTCTCGTCGAATTTTTCAAGGTGGATATCGCTGGTCCGCTCGGAGATAGCCTGCTTCATTATGGCATTGACCAGCTTAATGGACTGAGCGCCCTTGGAGTCCCCTATTATGACCTTGTCCAGGTCCAGCTTCCCGTCGGGCGTTATAGCGTCGCTTTCGGACGCGTCGCCTTTTCCCCCCCCGGCGCCGCCCTCTATAACTCTGTCTATCAGGTTGGTCTGTCCCTGGTAAAAAGAGTCTATCACCTTGAGTATCTGCGCCTTTGTGGAGATAAAGAGCTGTATCTCGCTGCCGCAGACCAGCTTGACATTGTCAAGCATCATTATATTGGTGGGGTCGGTCACCGCGACCGCCAGCACGCCGTTCTCCACGAAAAGCGGGATAACGGCGTTCTCTCGCGCGAATTTTTCCGGGATGATCTTCTCCAGCCCCTGGCCCTTTTCCGGGTTAAGGATCTGGTTCTCTCTGGAGGCGTAAGGAATGCCGAGCTGCTTGCCCAGGGCCTGCCCCACCTGCTCCTCATTAACGTAATGCAGCTTCACCAGGGCTTCGCCGATCAGGCAGCCCTGCTGCTGCTGGAACTTAAGGCCTTTGTTCAGCTTTTCTTCGTCGATCCAGCCGCTCTGGATCATTATTTCGCCGAGTTTTTTAGCCATAGTCTATCGCTCTC
>PEXO01000026.1:0-6802 GCA_002779045.1 Elusimicrobia bacterium CG08_land_8_20_14_0_20_59_10
GCCGCCGTAGCGCACGGAGGTGTTCTTGGAAAGTATGGTTATGCCGCGCTCGCGCTCCAGGTCGTTGGAGTCCATTATGCAGACGGCTTCTTCGCCGCTCTTGTCGGTGAAGGCGCCGGTCTGCTTGAGCATGGCGTCGAGGAGGGTGGTTTTGCCGTGGTCGACGTGGGCTATGATGGCTATATTGCGAAGGTCGGGCCGGCGTTTTGCGTTATCCTGTTGCATGTGCTGTATGGTGCTCCTTAAACTCCCGCATAAAATCTTAAACTGGCGCGTTACCCTCGGCAGGGCAAGGACAGGGTATGGGCCCGTCGGGCACGCTATCGGCCACTGGCCTATGGCCGTACCGCAACAAGCGCTATGCGCATCAAGCGGCCACCGTGGCCGCGCTCCCGCAAGAAGGAAACCTTCGGTTTCGCGGCCTTCGCGCTTACGCAAGCTCAGGCCTGCGCGAGGGCCCGCCGAACCCATGCCCTGTCCCTGCCCTGTGGCTAAGCTCCGGGCTGTCCGGCCTTCTCGCCGCTCTCTATCTTTTTCAATTCTTCCGAATAAGCCGCTATCTTGGCTTCCAGGGCGGCTATCTTATCGCCCAGTTCTTTCACCTGGACATAATCGGAATAAATTTCGGGGGCCGACATTTTGGCGGCCAGGCCTTCCACCGTTCTGCGGGAATAGGCTATTTCCTTTTTAAGGGTCTCGGCGCGGCGGCCTTTTTTGCGGGTTTCGGCTTCCTGCCGCTTCTTTTCTTCCCAGTCCTGCGACGGGGCGGCCGCGGGCGCTGAGACGGTTTTCTTTTTAACGCCGGCGGCTTCCCGCGCCAGCTGTTCCTGGCGGTAGCGGAAATAATCGTAGTTGCCGGGATAGACCGTGGTCTTGCCCTGCTCGATATGCACCGCGGCATCGGCCAGCGCGTTGATGAAATAGATATCGTGGCTGATGAAGCAGAGCGTCCCCTCGAACTCCTTGAGCGCGGCTATCAGCGCCTCTACGCTGGGCATATCCAGGTGGGTGGTGGGCTCGTCCATCAGAATAACGTTGGGCGGGTCCAGCAGGAGCTTCACCAGCATCAGGCGGCTCTTCTCCCCGCCGGAGAGCACTTCGGTCTTTTTATAGACATTGTCGCCGGGGAACAGGAAGGTGCCCAGCACCGTGCGCACCATCAGCTCCGGGTTCAGCCGGTCATTATCCATGGCCTCCTGCAGCACGGTCTTGCGCGGGTCCAGCATCCCTTCGCGGTGCTGCGAGAAGTAGCCGGTCTTCACGTTCAGTCCCAGCACGCGCTCGCCGGAATCGGGCTCTATCACGCCGGCCAGCAGCTTGAGCAGCGTGGACTTGCCCGCGCCGTTGTGTCCGAGAAAAGCCATCTTCTGCCCGCGCTGCAGCGTGAAATCGAAATTTTCGTAGACCCTTATCGGTTCGTGGCCTTCCACGTGGTAGGTCTTGTCCACGCTTTTCAGCTCCAGCACCTTCGTGCCGGTGCGGTTGGGCTGCGGGAAACGCATTTTCACCGTCTTCACTTCCTGCACCAGCTCTATGCGCTCCAGCTTGTCCAGGCGCTTGATCATGCTCTGCACGCGGCTGGCGGTGGAGACCCGGGCCCTGTTGCGGGCTATGAAATCCTCCATCTGCGCGATCTCTTCCTGCTGCAGCCGCCAGGCCGAGTAGATCTTTTCCTTTTCCGACCGGCGCTGCGCCAGAAAGTTCTCGTAGTCGCCGTGATAGACGCGCAGCGTCCTGTCCTGCAGCGAAACTATGGCCCGGCAGATCTTGTTAATGAAGTCCCGGTCATGCGAGATAACGAAGATAGCGCCCTGGTAGCCGGCAAGGTAATCCTCCAGCCAGAGCAGGGAGTCCAGGTCCAGATGGTTGGTGGGCTCGTCCAGGAGCAGCAGGTCCGGTTTCTTGAGCAGGAGCTTGGCCATCGCCGCGCGCATGGACCAGCCGCCGCTGAGAGTATTCACCTTGCGGCTGAAATCGGTCAGCTTGAAACCCAGCCCCATCAGGATGGCCTTGCCCTCGGCCTCTATGCGCCCGTCAAAATCTTCCACGCCGTCCAGGGTTTCCTCCACCACGGTGCGTTCGGACACGGGCGCGTTCTCCTGGGGGAGGTAGCCCACCACCACGCCCTTCTTGAACTGTATCTCGCCGTCGTCGGCCTCTTCTGCCCGCAGCATCATCTTGAAAAGCGTGGACTTGCCGGCCCCGTTCGGGCCCACCAGCGCGAAGCGGTCCCCGTCGTTTATCTGCAGGGAGGCATCCTCGAAGAGGACCTGTGAGGAGAAGGATTTGGAGACGTTCCTGACCGTTATCATATATACATCACAGCGCCGCAGGTTGACGAAATTATACAGGAAACCGAAAAAGGACCGCTACCGGGACCGCCGGGAGACTATTCTATCATTTTCACCGGGCGGCCGGGAAACCGCCCGGCGGCACAAACCCGGGGAACTAACTTATTATTTTCACCCTGTACCCGGCCGCTTCCAGCTCGGTCCGGACCAGGTCGCGGTGCTCGCCCTGCAGCTCAAGGACGCCCAGCTTCACCGTCCCCCCCACGCCCAGCCGCTTCTTGAACTTCCTGAGCAGTTCCTCTTTGCCCGCCGGGTGCATAGGGAGCTTTTCCACCAGGGTCACGCCGCTGCCTTTGCCGGCCTTGCGGAACGAAACCCGGACAGGCTCGGTCTGCGTACGCTTTTTGGAGGCCCCGGCCAGCCCCTCCGGGCATTCGCAGGGCGTGCGGCGGCAGTGCGGGCAGAGCGCCGCCCCGTCGGGGCCGGTGGAATATACCAGCCGGTCTTCTGTGCTCATACGTGTCTTCTCCTGAAAAATGTAAAAAGCCCGCGCACAGGACGCGGGCTTTTTAATGTTGAAAGTCGTTTACTTCTTCGTGACTTTCGTGGCTTTCGGGCCTTTATCGCTCTGGACAACTTCGAACTCCACGTCCTGTCCTTCCGCGAGGGTCTTAAAACCTTCCCCGATTATATCCTGATGATGTACGAAGAGATCCTTGCTGCCGTCCGCGGGGGTTATGAACCCGTACCCTTTCTGATCGTTAAACCACTTTACTTTTCCATTAGGCATGTGTTTATTGCGTTCCTTTTTACTAAGTCTCAACGGATACCGCTAGCGGACCCGTTGATATATAATAGCTTATTATAGGCCGGAATAAACAGCTATTTAGTACAATTTCTTTATGACAATTAGACAGTTCCTGATCACCGCTTGCCTTATCGCGCTCCCGGCCGCATACGGCTTCAGCGCGGAAGATAAGGAACCGGCGCCCTGGTTCAAGGACGTTTCAGCCGAGGCCGGGCTTTCCGGCGTCAGCGTGCAGAACGCCGTCTGGGCCGATCTCGACGGCGACGGCTACGCGGACTGCATAACCTGGGGCGGCGGCCCGGCCATGAACGTTTTTCTTAACACTGAAAAGGACGGCAAGAGGATATTCAAGGATTTCACACGGGAATCCGGGATAAACCGGCACCCCGACATAAGCACCGCCGCGCGCGTGGCCAACTTCGTGCTGGCCGGCGACGTGGACAATGACGGCGACACGGACCTGTTCAGCGGCCTGTACTGTGAATTCGAAAAGCCGAAAACCGAAAAGGGCGGGGAAAAGCCGCTGAAGGACGCGGCCGGCAAGGTTATTTATGAGACGGCCGACAACGGGCTGCGCTCGGAAATACTGCTCAACGACGGCGCCGGGCGTTTCCATGTCCGTAAAGACAACCGCGCGGCTTTCCCGCCGGAAACCACCGGCTCCGGCGCCTTTTTCGACTATGACAATGACGGCCTGCTGGACCTGTATACGGGAAGCTGGTACAAGGAGTATGGCCTCTCCTATATCTCCTACCCCGGCCGGCTCTTCCGCGGCCTCGGCGGCGGGATGTTCGACGAAGCCACGGAGGAAGCGCAGCTGCTGACGCTGCCCACCGAGGGCAGGCCGGACTCCAGCCGCCCGGCCTACGGCATCTCCCACTGCGACTGGGACAATGACGGACTGCAGGACATCCTGGTCTCGGTGTACGGCCGCCAGGCCAACCGCCTGTGGAAGAACAACGGCGACGGCACTTTTACCGACCTGGCGCCGGCCGCGAATTTTGACGGGGACGGAATACGCCACGGCCGATACCCCGCCGGCTCGAAGCGCGAAACCGAAAAGGAATGGCGCTCCCACGGCAATACCTTCGCTGCCGCCTGCGCTGACTACGACAATGACGGGGACATGGACGTATTCCTGGGCGAGATAACCCACGGCTGGGCCGGAGAGGCCTCCGACCGCTCAAGCCTGCTGGAAAACCTGGGCCCTAAGAAAGGCTTCGCCTTCCGCCGCCACGCCGATCTGCTTGACAGGGTTCGCGTGGACACCACCAACTGGAACCAGGGGGACATGCGCGTCACCTGGGCTGACTTCGACAATGACGGTCTGCAGGACCTGCTGCTGGCCAGCGGAGACTATCCCGACGGGCAGTACCTGCGCCTCTTCAGGCAGAAAAAGCCCCTTGTGTTCGAGGATATCACGGAGAAGGCGGGCTTTGACTGGGAAAGTTCCGGAGGCGTTTCTATAGCCGACTACGACAATGACGGCCGGCTGGATATCCTGGCCGGCAAGTCCTGGATGCGCCTGCCGGCAGAGCGACGGCGCGGTCCGGTTCCCTCCCCGGCGCTGTTCCGCAACCGGTTAAGCAACGGCAACCACTGGCTCTCGGTAAAGCTGGAGGGCAGCGGGGAGGCCGGCGCCAATAAAGGCGCCATCGGGGCCAGGGTAAAGCTTAAGGCGGGCGGCGTCACGCAGCTGCGCGAAGTTTCAAGCTCCCACGGCCCCTCCGGCCTCTCCGACGAGCAGGTGCTGCATTTCGGCCTGGGGAAAGCGAAAAGCGCGGATTCAATAGAAGTGATCTGGACCAGCGGCGGCGTCACTTTCGAAGATATCCCCGCCGACAGGTTCGTTAAGATCGTTGAAGGCGCGATGACCCCGGAGCTCTCCCGGAAACCTTTCGCGCGGAAGAAAGAATAATACGGAACTTCCTATACTCCAGCATTCAGGCGAAATAAAAGCCGCGGCGGTCCGCTGCCGCAGGCTCGTCATTTCCTCCCCCCCGGGCTCCGGAAAATCCACCAAGGTGCCGCAGCTGCTGCTGGACTCGGGCGAACTGAAAGGCAGGATAGCCGTGCTGGAGCCCCGGCGCCTGGCCGCGCGCATGCTGGCGGACCGCGTGGCCAAAGAGCGCGGCGGCGCGTCGGGCGGAGAGGTGGGCTACCGCGTGCGCTTCGACGACAAGACCGGCAAAGGCACCCGCATCATCTTCGAGACCGAGGGAATACTTTTACGGGAATTGGTATCGGACCCGTACCTGAGCGCTTATTCCGCAGTCATCCTGGACGAATTCCACGAACGCCACCTGCACGGCGACCTGGCGCTGGCCGCCTGCCTTGAGCTGCAGCGCGGGCCCAGGCCGGACCTGCTGGTGGTGGTGATGTCGGCCACGCTGGAAGAGAAGAAATTGGCGGCCTATATGCAGCCTTGCGAAACTCTCACCGCCGCCGGCAGGGTCTACCCGGTACAGCTCAGCTATTGCGATGAGGCCTCGACGCGGAGGCCCGTCTGGGAAACCGCCGCGCGGGCCTGCTCGAAAATAATGCCGGGCGGGCAGGGGCATGCGCTGGTCTTCATGCCGGGGGCCTATGAAATAAGCCGCACGGCTTCGGAGCTGGCAAAACTCCCTTCGCTTTCAGGCTTCGCCGTTATGCCGCTGCACGGTGAAATGCAGCCGCGCGCCCAGGACGCCGCCGTTGCGCCCTCCCAACGCCGCAAGATAATACTGGCCACCAATATAGCCGAGACCTCGCTTACCATAGACGGCGTGACCGCCGTGATAGACAGCGGCCTGGCCCGCATAGCCCGCTATGGCGGGGCGCGCGGCATAAATACCCTTTTCACGCAAAGCATAGCCGCTCCTTCCGCGGAGCAGCGGGCGGGCCGCGCCGGGCGCACCGCCGCCGGCACCTGCCTGCGCCTGTGGACCGAGAGGGAGAACCGCGCCAGGCCGCTATCTCTTCAGCCGGAGATGCTGCGGCTGGACCTGAGCGAAGCCCTGCTTACGCTGAAGGCCTGCGGCTTCTATGGTTTTGACGCCTTAACCTGGCTGGACGCCCCTGAGAAGCGCGAAGCGCAGCGGGCGGAAACCCTGCTGCGCGAACTGGGCGCCTGCGGCCCGTACGGCAGGCTCACCGCGGAAGGCCGCGCGATGTCGCGCTTCCCCCTGCACCCGCGGTATTCGCGCATGATGATAGAGGCGGCAGGCCTGGGCTGCGTTTATGAAAGCGCCCTTATCGCCGCCGCCGGGCAGGGCCGCCAGCTCCGGGCCGATAACGGCCCTTCTTCGCGGGACGGCGGCCTTCTTTCCGACCTTGCCGCCGTGATAACCGCGCTGGAAACCTGTTCGGCCTCCGGCTTTGATGCCCGGGCCTGCGAGCGCGCGGGTCTCAGGCCTGCGGCCGCGCGCGAAGCCTGGAACACCGCCAGACGTCTTTCCGGGAACGCTTCCCCGGGCGGAACGAAAGCCGCGGAGCGCGCCTCCAGATGTTTCCTGCGGGCCTTCCCGGACCGCGTGGGGGCGCTGGTCTCCGAAGAAAAAGGCCGCTACGCACTGCCCGGCGGACGGCGCGCCCGGCTTGACCCCAAAAGCGCCGCCGCCGGGGCGGCGCTGCTCTGCGCCGGCCAGGCTCTTGAAAAGGCCGGCAGGTCCGGCGCGGACATAACCCTTTCTTTCGCCGCGGAGATAAAGGAGGATTGGCTGCG
>PEXO01000026.1:6843-8413 GCA_002779045.1 Elusimicrobia bacterium CG08_land_8_20_14_0_20_59_10
CCCTGGACAAGGCCATGCTGACACCCGTAACGGAAACTCTTACCTTTTACCGCGGCGTCGTCATACGCCGCGAGGTTACGGTAGCCAGGCCGGCCAAGGCCTCCTCCGAACTGATTGCCGAGGAATTCATCAGCGGCAGGCAGAAACTGCAGAAATGGGACGGGGACGTTGAGGACTGGCTGGCGCGCGTAGAGTTCTTAGCAGGCGCCTGCCCCGACTTCGGCCTGGAGCCCCTGTCCGAAGAGGACAAGCGCCTGCTGATAACCGATATCTGCTCCGGCGCGCGCAGCGTGGCCGACGCGAAAGGCCGCCCCGTACTGCCGGCCCTGCAGGACTGGTACGGCTGGGAGAAGGTGCGCCTTATAGACAAGCACGCACCGGCCCGGCTGGATATGCCCGGCGGCCGCAGGGCCAAGATAAAATATCCCAAAGGCCGCGAGCCCTACCTGGAGGCCAAGATCCAGGACCTATTCTCCGTCACGGAAACCCCGCGCGTGGCGGCCGGGCGGGTGCCGCTTGTCGTTCACATCCTGGCGCCGTCCATGAGGCCGGTGCAGGTAACAAAGGACTTAAAAAGTTTCTGGGCGGAAAGTTACCCCAAGCTCAAGCCGGCGCTGGCGCGCCGCTATCCCAGGCATAAATGGCTTTAACGACACCATGGACGGATTTCGCTTACCCTGCGCTGCTGGGCGCCGGGATCTGTTACGCGGGAATAGCGGCCATGAAGTGCCGCCTGTGAAGCAGAGAAATATACGGCCCGTTAAGACGCTATTTTGTAGAATCGTAGCTTGACTATTTATGGAGACCACCTGCCCGGGATGAGCATAAAAGTACTTGGGATCTCAGCGTTTTACCACGATTCCGCCGCGGCGGTGACCGAGGATGGCCGCGTGCTGGCCGCCGCCCAGGAAGAACGCTTCACCCGCAAAAAGCACGACCCCGCCTTCCCCTCCAATGCCGCCGCCTTCTGCCTGCGCCAGAGCGGTTTCACGCTGAAAGACCTAGACGCGGTGGTCTTTTACGACAAACCGCTCCTTAAATTCGAGCGCCTGCTGGAAACCAGCTATATTTTCGCCCCCCGCGGAATCCGCACGTTCGTTTCCGCAGCGCCGGCCTGGGTTAAGGAAAAACTTTTCCTGCGTAAGATAATAAAGGAAAAACTGGCCGAGGCCTGCGGCGATCCGGAGGCCGCGCCCAAGCTTCTGTTCAGCAGCCACCATCTATCTCACGCCGCCAGCGCCTTTTACCCGTCACCGTTCGAAAAATCCGCTATTCTTACAATTGACGGCGTCGGGGAATGGACGACCGCCTCCATCTCGCGTGGCGGCGGCGGGACCATCAAAATGTTAAAGGAACTGAAGTTCCCCCATTCCGTCGGCCTGCTCTACTCCGCGTTCACCTATTACCTGGGGTTCAGGGTTAATTCCGGCGAGTACAAGCTGATGGGCCTTGCCCCGTACGGCGACCCGGGTTCTCAACGCGTTAAAGACTATGAGCGGCTGATAAAGGAGAACATCGTTTCCATAAAGGAGGACGGGTCCGTCTTCCTGTGCCAGGACTATTTTGACTA
>PEXO01000026.1:8528-8755 GCA_002779045.1 Elusimicrobia bacterium CG08_land_8_20_14_0_20_59_10
CAGAATATTACCGGGGAGATAGTGCTTAAAATGGCCGCCGAAGCGAAAAGGCTGACCGGGGAGGAGAATCTCTGCCTGGCCGGCGGCGTGGCACTGAACTGCGTGGCCAACTCCAACCTGCTGGGCTCCGGCCTGTTCAAGGAGATCTGGCTGCAGCCTGCGGCCGGTGACGCCGGCGGCGCGCTGGGAGCGGCACTGGCCGCCACGCACGCTTATTTCGGTCTGCC
>PEXO01000346.1 GCA_002779045.1 Elusimicrobia bacterium CG08_land_8_20_14_0_20_59_10
TACAAACCAGACCGGTCGGAGCGAAGCGACGCTCGGGTAGTTTAACTCTATCTGTTTTTCCTCCTCTCCTGCAAGAATTATCCAATGCAAGATGAGCCTGAAATTTGCCGTGTTTCTAACGCAAGATGAGCCTGAAATCGGGTCTGCCTTGAAAAGAACGCCAAATCCGTCCATAATTGTCGTCTATGACCGTAATTATGAACGATTCAGAAGTACGCACTCTGGAGCAGATTAAAAAGGTCCTGAAAGCCGCGAAAGGGCTGAAATTCAAAGGGGTGGGGCGGCAGGATAAATACACCTGGCTCGACGGAGTTATCCGCCGATTCGACTATCATTCGCTTCGGAAAAAGGACAAGGGACTGATTCGTAAATATATGATGCTGGCAACCGGATTTTCCAGACCACAGCTTAACCGCCTTATAGGCCGCAACCAGGTCCTGGGCGCCATAGAGTCATTCTGCGGGCGGCGCAATAAATTCGCTAACACCTATACACGGGCAGACATTGAGCTCCTGGCCGAAACGGACAACTTGCACGGCCGGATGTCCGGCCCCGCCACGAAAGCCATCTTCGAGCGGGCATTCGCCGTGTTTGGCGACCCGCGGTTCGAACGCTTGCGCGGCATATCATCTTCCCATATCTACAACTTGCGTGCAGAACCGGTTTACCGGTCAAAAGCCCTTACTATCCGCAGGACACAAGCCACCAAGGTCGCTATAGGCGTAAGACGCAAACCGAACCCTAACGGCAAGCCCGGCTACCTGCGCGTGGATTCGGTGCACCAGGGCGATTACAACGGCGAAAAGGGCGTTTACCACATCAATCTTGTCGATGAGGTCACCCAATGGGAAATAGTGATCTGCGTCAGCGCCATTAACGAGGTCATGCTGGAAGAAGCGCTTGCCCGAGCCCTGGATCTATTCCCATTCGTAATCAGCAACTTTCATTCAGATAACGGTAGCGAGTTTATCAACGGCCTGGTGGCCGGCCTGTTGAACAGGATAATCGTAAAGCAGAGCAAATCGCGGGCGGGCCGGACCAATGACAATGCGCTGGTGGAGGGCAAGAACGGCAGCGTGATCCGCAAGCATATGGGTTACTGGCATATTGAGCGCAGTTACGCCCCAGAGGTGCAGCGGTTTTACCTCGCGCATTTCAATGATTACCTGAACTACCATCGTCCGTGCGCATTCGCGACCGTGACAGTAGACGAAAAGGGACGCCGGACCAAGCACTATGAGACGTATGTGACGCCGTATGAGCGTTTTAAATCGCTGAAAAAAGCAAAGAGGTACTTGAAGCCGGGGATAACCTTTGCCGTACTTGATAGGAAGGCCATGTCGCAGACAGACAACGAATCCGCCAGGATGATGCAGGAAGCGAAGGACAAACTGTTCAGAAAAGTGCTAAAAAAGGGAGAGTAGACGAAAAAATGTCGACGGAGCTACGACGAGCTATTTCAGGCTCATCCTTGGATTGGAAAATGCTCCCTGGCCAGCGCGCGCTTCGCGTCCAATTTCCCTGGCCCGGTTCCGGAGGCGG
>PEXO01000053.1 GCA_002779045.1 Elusimicrobia bacterium CG08_land_8_20_14_0_20_59_10
AGGCCCTGCTGGCCCAGCGCCATCAGGTTGGCCGTAACCAGCGTAATGGCCGTCAGCCACCAGAACACCTCCAGCACCGGCCCGCCTTCGAAGAGACTGAAAAGCCGGCAGAGCACCACCACGCCGCCGGCCTTCACCGCCGCGCCCATGAAAGCCGAGATCTGCGTGGGGGCGCCCTCGTAGGCGTCCGGCACCCACATGTGGAAAGGCACCAGCGCCGTTTTGAAAGCGAAGCCCGAGATCACCAGCAGGAAGCCCGCCAGGCCCAGCGTCTGCGCCGGCGCGCCCCTGAGCGCCGCGAAAGAAAGATCAGGGTACAGCGCGTTAAGCATGGCTATGCCCATTATCGTCATGGCTGAACCGAAAGCGCCCAGCATGAAGTACTTATAAGCCGCCTCCAGCCCCGGCCTGGTGCGTCTGATGCCCGCCAGCGCGTAGACGGGCAGGCTGAGCAGTTCCAGCGCTATGAAAGCCGTGAACAGGTCCCCGGCCGCCACCAGCGCCATAAGCCCGAGAGTGGCCATGAAAAGCAGGAAATAGTATTCCCCCCCGCTGCCTTCCGGCGAGGCGCGGTGCGACAGGGAGAGCAGGGTTACTAGCGCCAGCACGCCTATGGCGAAGGTCCACAGGTAGGCCGAGAGCGGTGTGAGCAGCAGCGCCCCGCTGAACAGGGCGAGTTCAAGCTCCGGCGCGCGCCTGACGAACAGCAGCGCCACCATCAGCGAGCCCAGGGCTATAACGCCCTGCGTCCCGCGCAGCGCCTTTATGAACAGCGGCAGCAAAAGGCAGACGAAAGCCGTCAGCACCAGCAGCAGCGGCCCGGAGAGTGCCGAGGCGGCGTAGGCGATCACGCTTTCCTGGCTCATTTCGCCTCCCCCCTTCCCACGCTCAGCATGATGTCGGGCAAAACCGGCGCGGTCCGCCTGGCCGCCATGCGTATATAGCTATCCACGGCGGGCATCGTCAGTTTGATGAAAGGGTTCGGCCTCACGCCGATGAACACGATAAACAGCAGCAGGGGCGCCAGGTACAGCCATTCGCGCGCGCTCAGGTCGGGCAGCAGCTTGTTCTCCGTGTGACGCAGCGGCCCGAACACTACGGCCTGGTACATGCCCAGCATATAGACCGCCGAAAGTATCACGCCGGCTACCGCCGTCCCGGCCAGCCACGGATATACCCTGAAAGAGCCGAACAGCACCAGCGCTTCGCCCACGAAGCCGTTCAGGCCCGGCAGGCCGATGGAGGACAGGGTGACTATCATGAAGACCGTAGAGAACAGCGGCATGGATTTGGCCAGCCCGCCGTAATCCTCTATCAGGCGTGTATGGCGGCGCTCGTAAAGTATCCCCACTAATAGGAACAGCGCGCCGGTGGAAAGCCCGTGGTTGACCATCTGCAATACAGCGCCGGCCACGGCGGCCGGCTCGAAGGCCATGATGCCCAGCATCACCAGGCCGAGATGGGCTACCGAGGAATAGGCCACCAGCTTCTTCATATCATGCTGGGTCCAGGCCACCAGCGAGCCGTAAATTATACCCAGCACACCCAGCCCGGCCAGCCAGGGCGCGAAGACCGCGGCCCCCTGCGGGAACAGCGGCACGGCCAGCCGCAGGTAGCCATAGACGCCCATCTTCAGCAGCACGCCGGCCAGCAGCACGCTGCCGGCCGTGGGCGCTTCCACATGCGCGTCCGGCAGCCAGGTGTGGAAAGGGACCAGCGGGACCTTCACGGCGAAAGCCAGCGCGAAGGCCGCGAACAGCCAGAATTGCGCCTGAGCTGCCAGCGGCGTGCCGTATAGCCCCGGTATGGAGAAGGTCCATATTCCGTAGATAGCGTGCCGCGCCGAGACCAGCCACAGGATGGCGGC
>PEXO01000434.1 GCA_002779045.1 Elusimicrobia bacterium CG08_land_8_20_14_0_20_59_10
GATTAGGCGATGAAATAGTCATTTCGATTCTTTCCTGGATTTTATTGCCGTAACATAAGCATTAAGTTGCGGCAGGAAATTTTCAAGCCGCTTGATAATATCTTTATCCATGCGTAAATTCCTTCTCGCCGCTTTCTCAACCCAAACAGCTGTCTCAAATAAAGAGCCTCTGGAGATATAAAGAAAATGCACCTGTTCCTGGTAACTATGCCGTCCATACCCTTCAGCGATATTCGCGCCTATCGAATCCACACTTTTGACCAATTGTTTACCGATAGTGTCTTTTGAAAAGATATCCCAGCTCCGGACATGCCTCCATATCAGGTCAGAAATTTCTTCCGACTCCGCGAATATTCTAAGTTCTTTCAGTTTATCCATTATCCCATCCCTGATCGCCCAGTTGCCTAATTGCCTACTGTCAGTTCATTACCCGGACTTTTTCCACGGCCATCTGCAGGGCCTTGGTGGCGCCCTCGTAGGTGGCCCTTTCAAAAGTTACCGAGATGGAAATTATATAGCCGTCGTCGCTTTTCGGATAAGTGAAGGCGATATAGCGCAAGTCGTCCGCCACTTTCTTGCCGGCTGCCCCGTCGGTACTCATGTAAAGCTTCTTTCCGCTCTGGTAGTACGACACTATCTCCGTGGAGCCGTTCGGCTTATAGCGCGTGAAGGTTATCCTGGAATGCGGCGGCATACCGCTCACTTGGTCTATAACTATGGAAGCGGACTGCGCCTGCCGCAGCCCTCTGTTGATACTTGAAAGCGAAGCGCGCGCGTTCTTCTGTATTTCGGCCTTGGCCGTAATCATCCTGGTAAAGCGGTAGATGCCGGTGAACAGGCGCGGGGCCGCCGTAACCACGATGGCCATTATAGTCACCGCTATCATGAGCTCGGTGAGCGTATAGCCTTTTCTCACCATGACAAGTTCTCCGTGACGGTCTGCCCGGCCGCCACCGCGGCGGTGGACTGTCTCACCGAAATGGTCGCATTCTCATTGCTGTCCCAGGTGGTATACCAGGCGTATATCTTATAGGTGCTTCCGCCGCGCACGGCCAGGCTGTACCGGCCGCTGGCGTTGCCCGAAACGGCGTAGTATAAGACGCTTCCGCCTCGCAGGGCGGCATTTATAACAGGGGGCATAATGGGACTGCCGGTAATCGTGCTCGTGGTGGCGTATAGCAGCACCCCGGTGGTGATCGGCGCGGCGGAAACCGTGAGCGAGCCATTTATATAGCCCATGGCGCCGCTCACGGTAAAAGTGCCGGCGAATATGGTCGCGCCGGCGGGCAGAATTACCGTATATGTGGAGGGGGCGGACGATTCCCCTGATTCAAGCTGGGGCGCAACCAGATAAGTCCCGGTTGAGATCCCGGAGCCCCAGATAAGGTAATAGCCGTCGCTGCCGCTGATGCCGTTCCCTTTCTCAACCCCCCCCTCCATGGCCGTGACAGGAATGTTGGGAAGCGGATCTGTGCCGTTGGTGGTCACCCAGCCGCGGATCTTTCCCCCTTGCTCCAGGACAAAATCCACGTTCTTCGTGACCTGACCCAGATAAACCGTCACTCCGATGGAGGAAATCTCGACATAATCGGGCGAGGCGGTCTGGTAATTGGCCGTGACCGAGGTTTCACCCGGATAGCCCGGCAGGGTATATCTGCCGGCGGAATCGGTAACGGCCTGGAACCCTCCGGCGTACATAGTGATAGCGGGCAGGGGCGCGGCGGCCACATCGGTGACCGTGCCTGTTATATAGCCATAGACATTGGCGGAGGCCAGCACCACGTCCCCCAAAGCCACCGAAAAACCGCCGGAAGCGCCGGTAACAGCGCGCGTGCTCAGCACAAGCCCGCTTGAGATATAAACATTCCAGGTCCCGGTGGCCACCCCCACCAGGT
>PEXO01000416.1 GCA_002779045.1 Elusimicrobia bacterium CG08_land_8_20_14_0_20_59_10
CAGCTCAGCAGGGTTGGGCCGAAATTGAAGCTCATCTTAGAATAATTATTGACGATGCCCGTCACCCGGCCTTCTCCGTCCAGCAGGCGGGAGGCGGCGTTCGGGGCGTAGCACTGCGCGGTTATGCGCTCGTTCCAGTCATGGTGGGGATGCGCCGAATCCTGCAGTTCAACTTCCTCAAGCCACGGGTTTTCACGCGGGGGCTGGTAAAAGTGCCCGTGAATGCAGACGTATTTATCGTTCATGCGGTCATCCTCTTAAAAACCTTGAAACTTTCCGGCGGCAGCAGGGCCTGGGCCGTCCGGAGGGGAGGGGCAGAGGGCGTTAGTGAACTGAAAAGCTGTTCCCACCTGCCCGGCGGCAGGGCGCGCGATGCCGGCTTTGCGCCGAAATTAAAGATCGTAAAAGTGGCGCTCCTGTCGCGGCGGCGGAAAAGGGAGATGGTCCTGTTGTCCGGTACGGCCCTGACCACCAGGTCGGCCCTGTCCACCGGGCCCAGGGAGGGGTGGGCCTTGCGCAGGGCTATCAGTTCCTTGTAGAAGGCCAGCATCCCGGCGTGGACGCCCTTGCCGGCCTTATCCCAGTCCAAGCGGCTTTGCCGGAACACTTCTTCCGACTGGGGGTCCGGCGGTTCGGCTTTCCAGCCGAAGGCCGCGAACTCCTTCCTGCGGCCTTCGCGGACCGCGTTCACCAGGTCCGCGTCCCCGTGACTGACGAAATACAGGAAAGGGTTGGTCTCAGCGTATTCCTCGCCCATGAAGATCAGCGGGATATGCGGCGCAAGCAGCACCGCCCCGGCGGCCAGTTTCAGCCGTCTGAAGCCGGTCAGCGCGGACAGCCGCTCGCCCAGCAGGCGGTTGCCTGTCTGGTCGTGGTTCTGCGAGAAGACCACGAACCTTGCCGGCGGCACGGTCCCCGCCGGGGAGCCGTGCATGCGGCGGCGGTGGCGCGACCAGGCCCAGTCATAGACGAAGGTGTCCGAAAAGGCCTTCGCCAGCGAGGGAAAGCCGTCGAAATCCTCGTAATAGCCCTGCCTCTCCCTGGTAAGCAGGGTGTGCAGGGCGTGGTGAAAATCGTCGGACCACTGGGCGTGCAGCCCGTGGCCCCCTTCCCGCGGAGTTTTTATCACGCGGGTGTCGTTCAGGTCGCTTTCCGCTATCAGGTGATGCTTTCTGCCGGTCTCGCGCGAAAGAGCCAGCGTCCTCTCCGCCAGTTCGGCCAGGACATGTTTCGCCCCCAGGTCGTAGATACCGTGCACGGCGTCCAGGCGCAGGGCGTCTATGTGGAAATCCCGGAACCAGTAAAGGGCGTTGCCGATGAAGAAGTCGCGCACGGGGCCGCTGTCCCGCCCGTCGTAGTTCACGGCCCTGCCCCAGGGGGTCTGGTACCTGTCCGTGAAATAGGGCCCGAAATTATCCAGGTAGTTCCCTTCCGGCCCGAGGTGGTTGTAGACCACGTCCAGTATTACGGCCAGCCCCGCCTTGTGACAGGAGTTGACCAGCTTTTTCAGGCCGGCGGGGCCGCCGTAGGAAGCCTGCGGCGCGTAAGGATAGACCCCGTCGTAGCCCCAGTTCCTTTCGCCGGGGAATTGGGCGACCGGCATCAGTTCCACGGCATTGATCCCCAGGTCTTTAAGGTAGCCGAGTTTTTTTTCTATCCCGGCGAATCCCCCCTCCGGGGTAAAGGTTCCCGGGTGAAGCTCATAAATTATCATCTGTTCCGGGGCCGGCCCTTTCCAGCCGCGGTCTTCCCAGGCGAAAGCCCGCTGGTCTATTACCCGGGACGGGCCGTGTACTCCCTCCGGCTGCGAGGCGGAGGCCGGGTCGGGCCGCTCGGTCTTAGCGTCGATAACGTATTTATACAGGGCGCCGGGCCGGACGGCCGGCGCGCTTATTTCCCAGTATCCGTCCGCCGCCTTCTTCATGCGCAGCTTCTTCTGGCCGCCGGTGAAAAATTTCAGGCCCATGCTCGCGGCATTGGGCGCCCAGACCCTGAACACCGTCCCGCCGGGAGAGGGAGCGGCCCCGAGTCTTGATGAGGCTTCCGGGGTCATTTGGTCTCCTCCACCGGGGTCTCCTGCTTTTGGGGGTCCATAAGGTTTAGCAGTAATTTGGCGGGCACAAGCGCCCAGTCCGGCCTGTAGCGCAGTTCGGAGGAGAGAGAGAGCACCGCTTTTTCCGCTATGAAGATCTTCAGGAGGGCGCCCGCTTCTTCGGCCGGCTGGGGCAGCAGTTGTGTGAGCCGCAGCGGATAGAAATAACCGCGCAGGAAGGAAGCCGCGGCATAGTGGACCCAGAGGTCGAGCCAGGCCGAAAGCCCCGGCAATTCCTTGCGGGCTATGCCGCCCGGCAGCAGGAAAGGCGCGTGGCCCGCGTAATAGAACGAGGTTATCATGGAGGCCGCGTCCCGTAAAGGTGAACGCTTCAGGCGCCGTTCTCCCAGCGGCTTTTCGGGGTCGCCTTCGAAATCCTTTATCACAAAATCCTTCCCGGTGAACAGGGCCTGCGACAGCGTGCAGTTGCCGTGTATGCGTATCTTCTTGCCGGGGAATTTCTTCCCGGTCAGGGGCAGAAGAAGGTCCAGTATTTTTTTCTGCCCGTTAAGAAGGGGCTTCAGGTCTTCCTGCGCGTCCGCGGGCATCTCGCGCAGCTGTTTGGGCAGGGCCGCGAAGACTTTCTTTGTATTTCCCGAGATGGATTGGTAAATGGAGCGCTGGTAAAGGCGCGAGAAAGGTTCAGGCGCGAATTCCGGGTCGGACGGGCCGGAGGCCAGGGCCGCGTGCATCTCGCCCAGGCGGCGGCCCAGCATGGCGGCCATCTCGAAGGAGACGGCGCCGGCCAGGTTTATCAGCGGCTGTGGTATCTGCGCGACCTCCGCCGCGGCCAGCCGGGCCGGTACCGGCGGAATGACGGTCCCCGGCGGCGCGGACTGCACGGCCTCGAAGTATTTTGAGACCTCGTCGGTCATCAGTGCCCAGGCGTCGCCCTGGTTGGTGACGAAGGCGCGCAGTACGCCCAGTGTGCCGTGGAAGCGTCCCGCGCGGTTCAGGTTCAGCGCGCCGTAAGCGTCGGGTGCGCCGGGGAAGTTCCCGCCCTGGGTCAGGCGCAGGCCCAGTTCCAAATCCGGGCTAATACCCTCCTCAAGGCGGCGGCAGAAGCGCAGCAGGTACTGGTTGCCGTAAACGATGGTGACCCCGTTCGGGCTGGCTTTCAGCACCCTGGACTCTCCCGGCATGGGCGTGGTCTCGAGCGCCTTGCGGAAATGCGGGTAGGCGCGGGCGGAAAGTTCCCCCCGCCCGGAACCTGTCTTTTTCCTGCCGATGAAAAGGGAAAGCAGGTCCGTATGGAAGAGCGGGTCCTGCGCGGCGTCGTAAACCAGGCCTTTGGCGTCCGGGAATTCCAGGGAGGCCACGAGTTCCCGCGGCCATTTCTTCGCGGCTTCGGCGGAAGTCTCCCCGGTTACGAAGCGCAGCGGCAGCAGGTAGCTTTCCACCCAGCCCTGTGAATGCCTGGCCTCCAGCACGGCCAGCCTGACGCCGGAGGGCAGGTGGAAATGCTCCACCAGCCTTATGGTGCGCGGCATGGCGGCGCCCCGGGTGAAGCAATGGGACCTCTTAGCGTAGGCCTCCAGTGCGGGTCCCAGCCGCGCGGCTTCCCCTCCGTCAAGGAGCTCGTCCCAGTCCGTGCCGGTGAACTTCAGCTCCGGCAGGGGCTGTTCGCCCTGCACTTCGGGGCCCCGGGTCTCTTTCCTGAGCTGGAACCAGTAGTAATTGTGAAAACCCGGAGTCAGCGGATACGGCTGCTCCGTGATGCGCGGGAACTCGTTGCCGCTGAAGATCTCCACCGGGGTATAACCGGCATATTTGGCCAGGTCCAGCGAAGCGGCCTGGGAGAAACGGGAAAGGTTCGCGGCCACCAGCACAAGTTCCTCGCCGTGGCGCCGTACGAAAGCCAGTACTTTCGGGTTATCGCAGCGTACGGGCTCGAAAGAGCCGCGGCCGAAGGCTTTATAATTGCCCCGCATGGCTATCACGCGCTTCATCCACCACAGCAGCGACGAGAGGTTCCCCTCCTGGCTCTCCACGTTGACGGCCTCGTAATGGTATTCGGGGTCCGCCACCACCGGCAGGAATAATTTCTGCGGGTTGGCTTTGGAGAAGCCCGCGTTGCGGTCGGGGCTCCACTGCATGGGGGTGCGCACGCCGTTGCGGTCGCCCAGGTAAAAATTGTCCCCCATGCCTATCTCGTCGCCGTAGTACAGCACGGGGGTGCCGGGCAGGGAGAAAAGCAGGATGTTCATCAGCTCTATCTTGCGCCTGTTATTGCCCAGCAGCGGGGCCAGACGGCGGCGTATGCCCAGGTTGATGCGGGCCTTGGCGTCGCGGGCGTACACCTTGTACATGTAATCGCGTTCCTCGTCGGTCACCATCTCCAGGGTCAGTTCGTCGTGGTTGCGCAGGAAGACGGCCCACTGGCAGCTGTCCGGCACCGGCGGGGTCTGGTCCAGGATGTCGGTAATGGGGAAGCTGTCCTCCATCCACAGCGACATAAAAAGGCGCGGCATCAGCGGAAAATGGAAGGCCATGTTGCATTCGTTCCCGGAGCCGAAGTAGGCGGCGGTTTCCTCCGGCCACTGGTTGGCCTCGCAGAGCAGCATCTTGTCCTTGAACCTGGCGTCCACGTGGGTCCTGAGCTTCTTGAGGAAGTCGTGGGTGCGGGGCAGGTTCTCGCAGTTGGTGTTCTCTTCTTCAAAAAGATAAGGCACCGCGTCCAGGCGCAGGCCGTCCACGCCCATGTCCAGCCAGAAATCAACCACCTTCAGTATCTCCTTCTGCACCTGGATGTTATCATAGTTCAGGTCGGGCTGGTGATGGTAGAACCGGTGCCAGTAATGCGCCTTGGCCTCAGGGTCCCAGGTCCAGTTGGAGGTTTCGAAATCCTTGAAGATTATCCGGGCATCGCGGTATTTCTCGGTGCTGTCGCTCCAGACATAGAAATCCCTGAACCGGGAGCCGGGAGGGGCGCTGTGCGCGCGCTTGAACCAGGGGTGCTGGTCCGAGGTATGGTTCACCACCAGTTCCGTTATCACCCGCATGCCCAGGCGGTTGGCCTCCCTGAGGAAATCGCGGAAATCGCTCATCTCGCCGTAATCAGGGTTGATATCGTAATAATCGGCTATGTCGTAGCCGTCGTCGCGCAGCGGGGAAGGGTAGAAAGGCAGCAGCCAGAGCGCCGTTACGCCGAGGCTTTGCAGGTACTGCAGCCTGCCGGTGAGGCCCGGGAAGTCCCCTATCCCGTCGCCGTTGCTGTCGCAGAAAGATTTTACATGCAGTTCATAGATCACCGCGTCCTTGTACCAGAGCGGATTAGGTGCTGCCGAGGGCTTTTTTTTCATAAGCGGCCTATACGCTATTGTACAAAAAGCGCGCGCCGCCGTTCACGAACGCGCTTTCCGAAGAACTGTTTCTAATTGTGGAGCAGGGCCCGGGTTTACACTTCACCCGATGCGGGTGCCTTCCGCGGAGCGGAAAAAATGCATACGTTCCCGCTTGAATGTGAACCAGGCGCGGGTTTGCGCCGGCGGCCATTTCAGCGTGGTAGAGCAGCGCAGCTGGGTCCCGGCGGCGGAAATGGTAAGGGTCGTAAGCGCCCCGCCCGGCTCGCACAGGTCCACCGCCGCCTCCAGCCAGCCCTGGCGCGGTTCCGTGGACAACTCCAGGTCTTCGGGGCGGATGCCGCAGGTAAGGTCTTCCAGGCCGGCCTCCGGGCCGGTCAAAGTCCAGCCTATCGCCTGAATTTCTTTTTTCGTCAGGATGTTCATCTGCGGGGTCCCTATAAAGGTGGCGACGAAGATATTGGCCGGTTTCTCGTAGATCTCGTTCGGGGTGCCCGCCTGCTGTATCTTCCCTTCCTGCAGGATGACTATCCTGTCGGACATGGTCATGGCTTCTATCTGGTCGTGAGTGACATAGATGACCGTGCCCTTCACTTTTTTAAAAAGCAGCCTGAGCTCGCCCCGGGTCTTATCGCGCAGCTTGGCGTCCAGGTTGCTGAGCGGCTCGTCGAGCAGGAAGACCCTGGGGTTGCGGACCAGCGCGCGGGCAAGGGCCACGCGCTGGCGCTGCCCGCCGCTCAGCGCCCTGGGTTTGCGCGCCAGCAGCGCCTCCAGGCCCAGCATTTCGGTGGTGGCTTTCACGCGGGCCGCGATCTCGGCCTTGTCGATCTTTCTCAGCCTCAGGCCCAGCGAGATATTATCCTCTACGGAAAAATGCGGGTACAAAGCGTAGTTCTGGAACACGAAAGCCATGTCCCTGTCGCGCGGGGCCACCCGGCTCATATCAAGGGCGCCTATCGCCAGCCTGCCGGAGGTGGCGTCCTCCAGCCCCGCTATTATCCTGAGCAGGGTGGTCTTTCCGCAGCCGGAAGGGCCCAGCAGCGAAACGAACTGGGTGTCTTTGACCGTGAAGGAAATATCGGTCAGAACGGGGCGCGCGGCGCCTTCGAAGGTCTTTGAAATATTCGTTAATTCAACTTCGGCCATAAAGCGTTACCTCAATAATAGATCGTCAATTTCCCGCCCGTGCGGCCCGGTTTGTGCCGTATCTCTATCCTTACTCCCCCGTCCCGCCCGAGCGCGGCGGCATTCGCCCCTTCCGCCGCCACGCGGGAGACGCCGACGCCCGCGAGCTCGATGGTATCCGTTCCCACGGCCGCAGTATTGTAAACCAGCTCCAGGCCCCGGCCCAGGTAATTAACGGAGGTTACCTCGCAGGAGGCGCAGCGGATCATGCCTCCGGTCTTCAGTTTATAATGCAGCGGGACTATAACGGCGGACCTGTTGCGCAGGAGCAGCGGGAAGTCCAGCCTGTCCCCGTTAAACTCCGTCGTGATCCTGCCCGCCGTCTCGTCGTCATGGAAGTTGGCGATAAGCAGGAACCCCGAAGCCTTGTCCCTGCGCAGCATCGTTACCAGGTCGTAGCCGCCGGTCTCCACGCTTTTGCGCACCCCGAGCTCCCGGCAAACGGCGTCGAAGGCCGGCTTAAAATAGTCGAACTTATCGGAAAAATGGAAACCCAGCAGGCACAGCCGGCCTTTACCCGCCCGGCGCACCAGCCCGCACGGCCTGCCTTTGTAAGCGGCTATTACTTTATCGCCGGGCAGCAGGCTGCCGAAGGTGTTTATGTCCTGGTCGTGCAGGTAGGTTTCCCTGCCCAGGAACTCTATGGTGCGCACCCTTTTCACTTTCTCCGCCGTCAGCCCGAGCGAGTTCAGCAGCGCCGGGGCCGGCTTCCCGCCCGCGTCGGACAGCAGGGTCTCGCCGCAGAACAGCAGCCTGCCGCCTTTGTTCACGTAGGAGAACAGTTTCTTCTGCATATCCGCGTCCATGAACCGGGTGGAGAACACGGCCAGCGCGGGGGCCTTTATGGCCGGGGTCTTCTGTATGTCGGTCAGGCCGGTCTGGTAGCCAGCCAGATAGGCCTGGCGTGCGAGCCCGTCGAAAAAGAATTCGCTGCGCAGCGCCGTCAGCCTGTCGGCCAGGGGGCCGTCGAGGTACTCGGTATTGTAATACTCCCCGTAAAAGCCGAGGTGCAGGTCGGCCGCGGGCGGCATCGCCGCCGCCGGGGCGCCTATGCCGTTTATAAATTCTCCGAACCGTGCAAGGCTTTTGAAATGTCCGCGCAGGCGCCCGTCGGAGGCCACCGGGGCCTGCCATTCGTGGTAAAGGCCGAACTGGCCCAGGCCGCCTTCGTTGGTGCCGCCGGCGAACATATAGCAGTTCAGGCCGTTGACGCCGCTCATGAAAGTAGTTTTCAGGTTGAGTTCCACGTCGGCGGGATAGAGCCTGGGCTTATCGCTTAGAACGCCGGTCTGGAGCTCGGCGCAGATAACGGGAGAGCCGGGAGGGGTTATGCTCCTGACCACGGCGGTAGTGACGGGGATGTCATGGAAATTCTCGTAGTCCAGGCGGCGCATCTGGTAGGCTCCGCCGAAAATAACTTCGGGAACTTTTTCCGCGAACTTGCCGAACTTCAGCGTGGTGGTAGGGGAAAATAGTCCGCGGCCCCGCAGGTCATAGTCGTAAAATTGCGGTATGTTGGCGAGTACCGGCGTGCGTACCCCCAGTTCTTTTACCAGTGAGTGGAGCTTCAGGAAATAGACGGCGTAATATTCCTTGTAGTAGTCCCCCCAGTCCAGCAGGCAGCGGAGGTTCCCCTCCTTGAGAATATTGGAGGGCTGCCTGATGCCGGCGAAGTCCTTATAGGCGGAGTTATACGCGCAATTCAGCTTCCCTATACCCCCGTATCTTTTTTTCAGGAAGTCCCGGTACATGCGGTTGGAATAGGGCGCATAGTCGCCTATTTTGCCCAGCCAGTTGATCATGCCTATCTCGTTGCAGAGCTGGAAGAAAGGTATATTGCCGGCGGGGTACTGCGACGCGGTGAGCAGGGGGACCAGCTTGGCGTACCAGGCTTGCACCTTGGCCAGGAACTTGGGGCTGTTATAGGCCGGCGGGGCCTGGTGATGGATGGTTTTCCCTTCGTTGGCGGCCAGGAAGACCTCCGGGTACTTTTCGCTCAGCCAGTCGGGCAGGCCTTCGTTCATCATCTCGCCGTTGGAGACGGGGCCGATGCGGGGAATGAAGTAAAGGCCGCTCTCCGAGACCAGG
>PEXO01000442.1 GCA_002779045.1 Elusimicrobia bacterium CG08_land_8_20_14_0_20_59_10
GAGCCGAATGCCGTTGAGAAGGTGCGCGAAAGTGTTAAGGCCATGAACCCGAAGGCCGTGGTCATAGAAGCCGAGAGCCCGGTGGTCATCGACAACGAGAACGGCATAGTAAAGGGCAAGAAAGTTCTTGTAGTGGAGGACGGCCCTACGCTGACCCACGGCGACATGGATTACGGCGCCGGCTATGTGGCGGCCAAGCAGTACGGCGCGGGTGAGATAGTGGACCCCCGCCCCTATGCCATAGGCACCATAAAGAAGGTCTACGAGAACTTCAAGCAGCTGGAAGACATCCTTCCCGCCATGGGCTATGGCGACGACCAGATGAAGGAGCTTAAGGACACCATCAACGCGGTGCCCGCTGAGCTGGTTATCGTCGGCACCCCGATTGACCTGGCCGCCCACCTGAAGTTCAATAAGCCGTCGGTGCGGGTGACTTATTCCCTCAAGGAGAGGACGCCCGGCCTGAAGGCGGCCCTTGAGAAGCTGCTTAAATAGCGGCTGCGCCGGCAGCCGGCGGACCGGGGGCGGGAACGCTCCGAAGCCCGCCGGCTCCCCGGCTTGTCAGCGCATCAGCAGGAGTTTTTATGACCACGGAAAACAAGACCGTATTGAAGCTTGCCAAAGTGCAGGACGCCCAGCTTAAGGATAAGAACGTGCTGGTCCGCGTGGACTATAATGTTCCGCTCAAGGACGGCGTTATAACGGACGATACCCGCATCCGCGGGACGATGAAGACCGTTAAACTGCTGCTGGAAGGGAACTGCCGTGTGGTGCTGATGGCGCACCTTGGCCGTCCTAAGGGCAAGGCGGAGCCCAGATACAGCCTGAAGCCCGTGGCGGCCCGCCTGGCCGAGCTCTCCGGAGTCAAGGTCCACTTCGCCCCGGACTGCGTGGGGCCGGAGGCGGATAAGGTGGTAGCCGCGGCGAAGAAAGGGGAGATAGTCCTCCTTGAGAATCTGCGCTACCATGCAGCGGAAGAGAAGAACGACGAAGCTTTTGCAAAACAGCTGGCTAAACACGGGGAATTTTTCGTGCAGGAGGCCTTCGGCGCGCTGCACCGCGCGCACGCCTCCACCGCCGCCATAGCCGGCCACCTGCCCGGGGCCATAGGCTTCCTGGTGCAGAAGGAACTGGAATACCTGGATAAGACCATGGTCAATCCCGTCAGGCCTTTTCTCGCCATCATAGGCGGGGCCAAGGTTGCCGATAAGATAAGCGTGCTCTACAGCCTGATAGAGAAGGTGGACACCCTGATAATAGGCGGCGGCATGGCTTATACCTTCCTGGCCGCGCAGAATACGAATATAGGTAATTCCCTGCTCGAGGCCGACAAGGTGGAAGAGGCCAAGAACATAATTTTAAAAGCGCACCGCAATAATGTGGAGATGCTCCTCCCGGCCGATCACCGGATAGTGACCGGGATAAAGCCGGACGCGACCGTGGAAGTCACCCAGGCGATGGCAGTGCCTGACGGCTGGACCGGCGTGGACATAGGGCCCCGCACGGAGCTGCTGTTCGCCGACAAGATAAAGGCGGCCAAGACCATATTCTGGAACGGGCCCGTGGGCATTTTTGAGACCCCGGCTTTTGCCGGCGGCAGCATAACGGTAGCCCACGCGATGGCGCAGGCCACGCGCAGCGGGGCCGCCACCATACTAGGCGGCGGGGACACGCTGGCGGTGCTTAAGACCGCCAAGGTGAAGCCTGAGAATATTTCTCATTGCTCGACCGGCGGCGGCGCCAGCCTTGAGTTCATTGAAGGCAAGCAGCTGCCGGGCCTGGTGGCGCTGTCCCAGAAATAGGATTTGCCGATTATCCCGCCGGCATCTAGTCGGCCGGGCGGCAATAATGCTTTAATGTATCTTTAGGAGAATAATTAATGTATACAATTATCATTACCGCGCATATCATACTGGCTTTCGTGATCATACT
>PEXO01000030.1:0-422 GCA_002779045.1 Elusimicrobia bacterium CG08_land_8_20_14_0_20_59_10
GCTTTCGGCGTTTAAATATATGCCCGTAAGCTTTTTCCTTTTATTAACAGAGGCCTGAGATTCCCGCTTTAATGCCGGCCTCAGCGGAATACCGGTCATTTCCCCGCCTAGACAGATATCCGATATTTGCCAAGCGATGCGCGCCGGGGTCGCCTGACTAAAATTGGAAAGGCAGATCACGGAAAAGTTTTTCTGCGGGAACCGGACAATTTCCGTTCTATAACCTATCCACGCCCCTCCGTGTGTTATCGTTTTAAGGCCCCTGTATGTGCCGAGAAACAATCCATGCGCATAATTTAATTCTAGTCCGTTGTTAAGATGGCCTGTCGCAGTTACTTTTTCGATCAGTTTCTGTCCGCCGCCGGCCAGCTTGTTATAATAAAAATTCTGGTCCCAAAAGAACAGATCCTCCACTGTGGTAT
>PEXO01000030.1:529-4328 GCA_002779045.1 Elusimicrobia bacterium CG08_land_8_20_14_0_20_59_10
TCATGGAAATGGGTGTTTTTCATGCCAAGAGGCGAAAATATATTGTCCTCGGCGAATTCCCGCAGAGATCTGCCTGCAACGCGTTTGACTATCTCTCCGAGCAGCAGATAGCCGGAATTACAGTACAGGAATTCACTACCCGGCTTAAAATTCAAGTCCCGCTGTTTTGCAATGAGCCCGATTATTTCGTCTTCCGGGTACTCATTCTCATACCGCATGCCGGCAAGGTCCATAAGGGTCAAATAATCCCTTATGCCGCTTGTATGATGGATTAAATGTCGTATCGTAACCGGATGCTTGTATAACGACATTTCCGGCATGTACTTCTGAACAGGCTCATCCAGGGAAAGCCTCCCTTTTTTCTCAAGGATAGCTATGCAGAACGCCACGAACTGTTTCGAAGTGGACCCGATGTCGAACACGGACTTGGTGGAGATCGGGATGTCGTGTTCGAGATTAGCCATTCCATAGCCACGTTTATAAACGATCTTTCCATTATCCACTATCCCCAAGGCATACCCGGGAAACCCGGGCTTTTTACAATCGGAGAACAGACTGTCAATTTTAGCGATTATCACTGGTTTCATAAACGATCAACCTCATGGTTGTTATTTTTGCGAAGACAAAATACCGGGAACGATATACTCACATAACGCGCAAGGCGCGGAATGCGCCGGGGACAAACCGTCGTTCGACAGCCCGGCAAGCCGCAAAAGTCCGCCGAACGTATAGCTGGAGATCAATTCGTAGAACCGGCTTTTCAAATGCGCCGCTATCGTCCGGTGCACATACCGGCTGTTCCCGGGCTTTGAGGCAAGAAAGCCGCAGCATGTGGTGAACCCGTTCCCGCAATTATAAACAAGCCGCCCTAAATTAGGACATTTCTTCCGCAGCACCTTTGCCTCGAAAGCCGGATAAGAATAATTAAGCGCATTGTCCTTGGCACGGCCTATAGGCAAGATTTTCTGGGTCGTAACAGACACCCCGGCAAGGTTTAATTTGTTTAAGAAGATCAGGTCCAATGGCGCCTGTATAGCACAGACAAGGCCAAAAGAAAGGTCTAATCGGCGGCAGGCTTCACGGAGGTTATGAACACAGGCTTCAGGAACAAATTCCGCGTGGAATTTGTCATATGACATTTGCACGCTATGCAGCGCCTTAAAAGACTTGAGGGTTTTTACGGCCGCTGCGGTGGTAGAGGCAAAACTACCGTTCGTGACAATGCTCGTATAAATTCCATATGGCTCGTGTATCGCGGAAAGTATGCTGTTTATCTCTCCGGTAAAAAGGACCGGCTCCCCTCCCGTAAAAATCAGTTCCCGCGGTTTGCACCGGTTTATCTCGGAAACCAAAAGCTCAATCTCTGATTTTGTAATTCTGCGACTGCCAAGGTTTTTATCTACAAGACAATGTCGGCACCGTAAATTACACCCGGTGCCGACAGTTATACCCAGTACAAGCCTGTGCTTGCGACTCATCCATGCTTCACTACACGCAGCGGCTCCGAGTCTCCGATATTTTGAGAACTATTCGCGGCTAAAAAACTGAGTTCCGTCTTTTGTGCGGCAGAAAGCGTTTTAACATACTGCATAGCATTGCACACAGAAAAGAGTCCGACAGAAACCAAGAACACCGCTATCACCTTATCTTTGTTTGTCATTTTTATTTCCCTCTTGCCCGTCTATATTCTGCCATTTTAGCGCCGCTTATGCAATTTGCCGAACAAAAAAGGGAAAGCAAGATTTCTTTTTGCTTTCCCTGGATACACCGGATTAAGGTCCGGTCGTGGATACTCTGGGGCCGATCCCCCAAATTACAAGGATACTGTGCTGATAGTTTAACAGAGAACATTTGCATATGTAAGGGCCTTTGGTCCTACTCATTTTTGGGCACTACCCCCAAATAGAGCATTTTTTATACCAAAAGCAGGCAAAACCCGGAGCTTGGGATGTTCTCATTGGGGAAACAGCATTTTCAACCCGATGTCCGGAACCGGAAAAAGCCGAAAAGATTTTCATTTGAAAATATTTCTTTTCAAATGAAAATAAAAGCGGGTTTTGGGAGCCCGCGTCAGATAAACTTACCAGACTTTTGGGTCAGGACCACGGCGGCTCTTTGCCTGCGGCTTTCGTTAACCTGCACGATTCTACCTATGCCGGGCACCAGAACGCAGGAACAGCCGGCAGGTCCGCGACGGAACCCAAAAAACTGGAGCTGGCCTGATCGAAATCTGACATAGCCGACCGGCTGATGCCGGCGGGGGTTAAACGGAAATTCAAAACCAGGGAGCTGCGTCATCGGGGCGGAAGGGAATGTGTACGCGAATAGAATCAGCGGGGAAGCAGACAGGAACTGAAGCATACGATGTCGCCCGGGCGCTGGCCGGGGATATCCCTGACCGCCGGGCAACAGGAACCAGTGCACCAGCCGGCACCGCAAACAGCGCCGGCAGCGGCCGCAGGCCTTTTGCCGCTGTCGCAGGCCAGCTGGTCCAGCATCTTGCCCAGGTCCTGCGGGCTCATTCTACTACGCAGGCCTCCAACGTAAGCGGAGACAAGATGCCCGTTCTTAAAAGTCAGGTTGTCCAGGAACTCGCCGCGGGCCTTTCCCGGCAAATCCTTCAGCAGTGTGCGCAGGCGAACGAACCTGGGCGGCTTTTCATGATAATAAAGCTCCTCATCCTCAGCCCCGGAACACAAGGCGCGCAGGGGACGTCCAAAGTCTCCGTTGAAATACTTTTTGAGTATCCCGTTCTGCAACTCTGCCACCGCCCCGTTGATAAGGACCAGGTTGTCCAGGAATTCGGCGCGTTCGGCGGACGGTACTATCCTAAGAAGTTCCTTAGGCACTACCCGCGGCCAAGCTGAGATCTTAACTTCCGCCTCTTTCCGCTCCGGCTGGCGGCCGGCCAGGTTGGCGTTGATGGCCACGGCGTCCAACACGCGAGAGAGTTCCGCGGCCGCGCGCGCACCGGGGACCGCGCAGAATACCGCCGCGCCCAGTAATACGGCCATAAGGCCGCGGCTCATCGCGCGCTTCCTCCGGCCAGCGCGCCTATGGCACGTAAGCCTTTGGCCATTTGCGCGGTTCCGGAAGAGGGTCCCACCCGCGTGTTCCAGCCGAAGAAGTGGAACTTGACCTCACCATCCCGCAGGAAATAGAAATTGGGCGACGTACGGTAATCCATTTCGGGGAAATCGCTCGCCTTGTAAGCGATGTAAAAACGGGGAAAGTTGAAGCTTGTCTTCCACAGCCGCGCGTTCTCCAGGCTGAACCTGGCCGTCAGAAGCATGCCGTATTCCCGGAACGCCGCGGACAATTCCGGCGCGGCCATGATAGAGGTCATTGCCTTTTCGGCTACGGCGCAGCCCGGAAACATGGTCATTACCACTTTCCGCCCGGAGCCGGGATCCAGGGCTTTAAGCGTCACAGTGGAACCGTTCTCAGGAATATCGAATACCCGCCACTTCGTCCTCCGGGAGGTATCGTCCGTCACGGTCTTGGGCACCGCTTGGAAACTGATATCGGGGAACCGTCCGGCCAGCGCCGCCGCCTCGCCGAACATCCTTGCCGCGACATAATTACGGTGCATGCGCCGCACCTCGGACGCGGCAGGCCGCGGCCGCCGCAGTTTTTCGTCCAGGACGGCCCGCTGCATCCGCAGGAAGACGGGATCCTCCGGGAAAGTATAGGCCGCACCATAGAGGCCGCCGTAGACTTTGCCAAGTGAGCTGTCGCTGTATGTTTTAAGGCGCCCAGCGGAAAGGTCCGCCTCCCTGAACATGGCCGCAGCGGCGGC
>PEXO01000030.1:4372-8566 GCA_002779045.1 Elusimicrobia bacterium CG08_land_8_20_14_0_20_59_10
CAGCTGCGCGCACGCTGCGCCGTTCCGGCCCGGCGCAGCCGCAGAGGCCCCCCCCCCAGCGGCGCCAGGCCCAAAACGAGAAGCGATATCTTAACGGCAGGTCTCATTTATTTGCAGGATGAAGTGCACGTGCTATTAGCAAATGTATCATAGCAGCCGTAGTCCTGTCCATCATAACAGCAGGTAGCGTTGTCGCAGGTGCCGCCCTGACAAAGCGACTTGGAATTGGCCATACTGGCGCGTGCGTTAGTGTTAGGGATCAATGATGAGACAACGGCCTTAACGTCCCTTTCATCCATCACCTTGCGCAGGCCGCCAAGATAAGCCGAAACCAACAGGCCATCCTTGAACGCCATGCCTTCAATAAACTCTTCCTTTATGCCTACTGGGACATCTTTCAGAAGGTCGTTGACCCGCAGGATCTTGCCACCAGCATCTGCCTGCCTAACTCCGCCGGAAGCCAGACGACCATCCACAAGCGTCATACCAGCGAGGAATTCGGACCGTTCTTCCTGGCGCAGTACGCTAAGGAATTCCTTTAGCGTGGGGACCGGAGTGATGTTTTTTGCTCCATTATTGTTGTTTAAGGCCGCGTTTACCTTCAACGCTTCCGTAAGGCTTTCGCTTCCGGAGGCGCTGCCGTCGAAGTCCACTCTTACTTCGGCCCTGGCCGATGAGGCCGCCGTTATTATCACCGCGAACATCGCTATCAGTATATTGCTCTTTTTCATAATTTCCTTCACCCGCCCTTTTAGATTTTGTGCCGCTATGCCCGCTATAAAGCATTTTTTATGCCAACGACCACGGAAAACCGGGTTTTGTGGTTTTCATTGGTAAAACAAGGTTTCTTTTAGGTTTAGCAGCGGGCTACAACAGCAAAAAGATTTTCATTTGGAAATATTTCTTTTCAAATGAAAACGTTGTGACGCATAAAAAGACAACGCCGGACCGGAATACCGGCCTGGCGTTTTTCTGTCGAATGCCGCTTAAAGGGCTGCCCCATTATTTTTTGGGGGCTATATTGTAGAGCCGGGCATCCAGTATCCCCGTCTTAGTGGCGGAAGCGCCGGCATACAGGGGCACGTAAACATGCAGCTCGGAGGTTTCCGGCACTACAAAGCTACGGCGCAGGGTCACTTTGCCGCTGCCCTTCAGCAGCGTGGTCTGTGTTTCCACCGTCACTTCAGGCGCCGCGGATTTCCCGTCTTTCGATTGCACCACAAGGGTGGTTTTCCCTTTTTCACTCTTAAGCGTGTATTCCACCACCACTTCCATATCAACCTTCTGTCCCACGTGCAGGATTGTGACCGGTTCAGGGGTTATGGAAATTATCTTTATGCTTCCCTTGTCAGCCCAGGAACATCCCGCCAGCAGCAGCGCCGCAAACACCAGCGGGAACAATGTCAGCTTATTCATTATTAGTATCCTTTTCCTGTGTATATCCAGCCGGCCGCCGGCCGGCGGACTGCACGCCCAGGTCCTTGCGGTACTGCGCCACCGAGCGGCGGGAAAGCTCTATGCCGTGCCGCACCTTCAGCTCCGCTCGCAGAGCTTCGTCGCTCAGGGACGGGTTTTCCGAAGCCAGCAGGTAAAGCCTGTCCAGGTTCACTTTTTTAGAGCTCGGCAGCAGCACCTCCATGGGCGCTTCCAGGCCCCAGGGCAGCTGCAGGGACTTATTGGAGACCAGCCGATTTATAATGCTGGCGTCCACGTCGAGATTTCTGGCCAGGGTCTTCTGCGAAAGCGGCCGGCGGCGGGCCGGGTCGCCGCTGATCAGATAATCCGCCTGCACGCTGATAAGTATCTCCAGCGCGCGGTAAAGCGTGGTCTTTCTCTTGTCGGCGAATTCCACGCGCTTGAGCAGTTTTTCAACGCGGTTGCGCTCGGCCGTATCAAGCCCGGGCAGCAGCTGCGCCAGCTTCTCCGTGTCCACCTTGTAACGCCCTTTCCAGATCTCGCGGTGGAAGAAAGCCAGCACCGGCTGCCCTTCCTCTATCTCTATGCCGGCCACGGCGCTGAACACCTGCGCGGCCGGGGCCTCCGGCGCGCCCTCGAACTCCGCCTGTATGAACGCCCTGTTGACAAAATCGCGCAGGCGGCCGGCGTCGGCCACTGTTATCTCGCATTCCTCCGCCCGCTCCACGTCGCCAAGCACCGCGTCCTTAAGGAAGCAGGCCTCGAACTTCTCCTGCCCTATGCGCTGTATCAGGCCCACCAGGCCGCCTTTGCCGTCCGCCAGTTCGGGCAGGTCCCCGCCGGAAAGCTTCAGCCCGCAGCCCGCGTATTTGCGCGCGGCGTAGCGGGCGGCGGGGAATTCCGCCAGGTTCACGGCGCCGGAATTCTTCAGCAGCTTGAAGATCCGCCCGCTCTCCAGTTCCTTAAGCAGCTCCCCGAATTCCTCTTCGCTCATCGCTGCCAGCCGCGCCATCTTGACCGCGCCGAGCAGGGCCGCCGATATACCGGCGGAAGAGGAATGCTTAAGACCGTGTCTGCCTTGTGTCATAGAAGAGATTATAGCCATTGCGACCCATACAGAGCAATTATTGTGCCATACTGCATACCCCCGCCGTGCGCGCAATTTTCCCCCTATGATGCGCTATGGGCAGCAATTTCGCTATAATCTGAGGTAGGTATAAATATTTTCATTTGAAAATATTTGTTTTCAAACGAAAATACCCGGGGGCGCTATGGAAAAACTGAACATCCTGGTACTGGACGACGACAAGCTGGCGCAGAAAGTGATGGCCGCCAGCCTTTCGGCGCATAATGTTGAGATAGCCGGAGACCTGAAGACCGCGCTGAAAAAACTGGACTCCTGTAAATACGACATAGGGTTCTTCGACCTGCTGCTGGGGCCGGAAGACGACTATTCGGGACTGAAGGCCATACCCAGGGCCGTGGAGAAAGGCGTCTATGCCGTGGTGGTGTCCGGTTCCGACTCCGACGAGATGATAGACCGGGCCTATGCGCTGGGCGCCGGGGACTTCTATGCCAAGGGCAATGAGGAAGCCAATGTCGCGGATATACTGCGCAAGTTCCTGCGCAACCGCAAAGCCGCCGGCGCGCGCAACATCTTCACCTCCGCTTTTATAACCGGGGACCCCGAAACAAAAGCCGCGGCCACCGAGGCCCTTAAATACGCCACCGCGGAACTGCCTATCCTTATATTAGGCCCGTCCGGCACCGGCAAGACCTCGCTGGCGAAGATACTGCACGAACATTCCGGGCGGGAAGGCGCCTTCGTCTCCATCAATTGCTCGGCCTATACCGAGGACCTGCTGGAGGCGGAGCTGTTCGGCCATAAAAAAGGCGCTTTCACCGGCGCGCACGAAGCCCGCAAGGGCCGCCTGCTGGAAGCACATAAAGGCACGCTTTTCCTGGACGAGATAGGCACGATGAGCCAGAACATGCAGATGAAACTGCTAAAGGCCATTGAGGAGCGCACCTTCTACCCGCTGGGCTCGGAAAAGCCGGAGCATTCGGAATTCCGTATCATCAGCGCCACGCTGGAGGACCCGCAGGCGCTTATCGCGCAGGGAAAGATGCGTTTCGACCTGTTCCAGCGCATACACGGCTTCACCATATGCCTCAAACCGCTGACGCGCAGGAAGGGCGATATCATGCCGCTGGTAAACCACTTCACCCGCGGCGCCAGGCGCCTTTCTTTCAACGCGGAAGCGCTGACATTGATGGAAGCCTATCCGTGGCCCGGCAATGTGCGCGAGCTCAAGAAGCTTGTCGACCTGCTTTCCAGCGGCGCGGGCGGCAGGGTGGACGCGGAAACGCTGGGAAAGCACCTGAAGGGCCAGGCGCGGCAGGCGGCGGCGCCGGATGGCGACGGGCTCTACGCCTATGCCCTGGACAAAGGCCTGGAGGCCGCGCTTGACCGGGTCGCTTCCGGGCTCATCTCGCGCAGCCTCAGGGAGAACGGCGGCAAGAAGACCAGGACCATGGCCGACCTGAAGATCTCCACCCGTTTCTTTTATTCGGTCATGGGAAAAAGCAAGGGGGAATAATGACAGGCAAAACCGACGACTCGAAGCTGCTGCATGACCTGCGCTCCAAATGCTCCAGCCTTAAAAGCGCGGCCGAGCTCTACAAGGACTGTTCCGCCGCGGAGAAAAAAGAGATGCTGGCGCTGATGAAAGCGGCTGCCGCCGAAATAAGCGCCGCGCTGGCCCGGCTGGAAGGTGC
>PEXO01000089.1 GCA_002779045.1 Elusimicrobia bacterium CG08_land_8_20_14_0_20_59_10
GCAAACTTCCCGGGAAGAGCGACCTTCCCGCTGTAATCCACAGGCGGAATTATTTGTATCATAGAGCAATGCGAAGGCAGCTAAGCGCAATTCTGATCCTTGGCCTCCTTGCCGGCTGTTCCTGGACCAGAAAATATATTTCAGGCGGCGACGAGGCCGGCTTCACAACTCCGCAGTACGCCTTGCCCGGGGTTCCGCTGGGAGAGGATCCTTCTCCCGCGCGGGCGGCGGTGCAGAAAGCCGAACCCCCCGCTGCGCCCTCTGCCGCCGGCAAGAGCGCAGAAGTTCCCGCTAAGCCCGAACCCGTCACGGCCGCGGAAGAGCGCGCGAAGTACCTGGATTTTCATCTTTCCGCCGCCGTGAAATATTACGATAAACGCCAATATCGTTCCGCCGCGGCCGAGTACGGGGCCGCCCTGGACTATCTTGCCGCCCTGGACGCGCGCGCGGTCGACCTGCTGGAGCATCAGGGCTCGATGCTCCTGAAGGCGGGGGATATAGCCAAGGCCGGGAAGAGCTTCCAAGCCACCATAGAAAAAGGCAAAGAGCTTAAGGCGAGCGGCCGCGACCTGTCAGAATCCTACCGGAAACTTGGCTACTGCATGGAAAGAGAGAACAAGGCACAGGAAGCCATCAGCAACTACGAGGAAGCCCTGGAATTCACCACCAGCAAGACGATGAAGGACAATATCGCCCAGGCCATCGCCACCCTTAAAAAGAACCAGAAGGCCAAGGGGCGCTGATAATCGGGCCCGCCGGCGCCCGGATGCCGATCTATGGGAAAGCTGTTAATTACCGCGGTCGTATTCACATTTGCCCTGGCAATAGCTTTTGGGGGCTACTATCTCCATTATAAGCTGAAGATACAGACCTGCATGGAAGAGCACTCGCCCGCGGCCATAGAGGCCTGCACCTACCTGCTAAGCCATTACGACGAACCGGGGAAGAAAGCCGTTTTCCTGGCCAACCGCGGGCTGATCCACGATAAAGCCGGCAGCAAAGCGGAAGCCCTGGCCGATCTTAAAGCAGTGCATGAGCTGCAACGCGCGGGCAGGGCGAACCTCGCCAGGGCGGAAATGCTGGCGATCTATGAACGCATGGCCGCGCTCGGCGCCGGCCTTGGCGATACCGCCGCCGCCATGGATTACGGGGACATGGCCGTATCCCTGGGCAGCATTAATCCGCACCTGGAATTATTCCTGGCCGAGGCGAAGATCAAGGCCGGGAGATACGCCGAGGGGATGAACCACCTGACAGGTGCGCAGGCGCTCGGCATTCTGGAAATATCAGAATCCGCCCAGGCCAGGTTCTATTACGCCAACGGCCGGGCCTGCCTGGGGACCGGCGACTATGACCAGGCCATAAAATATCTTTCCCAGGCCGAGCCGCTGATGGCCCGCTCGTTCGACAGGGGCGAACTGGAAATAACGCTGGGCCGCGCTTTCTTTAAAGCCCGCCGCCACGAAGAAGCGAAGCTGCGCCTGCAAAGCGGCCTGCGCCACGGAGGAGCCTGCCCCGACTGCCCCTCCATGCTGGCCAAAATAAAATAGCCCGCTTTCGGCTCCTTGGCGCAGTCCCCCTTCGCCCGCTCCAAAAATTCAGCCGCCCTCACGGACGGCCATAAATCCATAGCGCGGGCGACGCGCGAGCGGCAGCGAGCCTCCCCATAAGGAATTCCCTTCGCCCGCTCCAAAATTTTAGGCCGTCCTTGCGGACGGCCTAAAATTTTGGAGCGGGCGAAGGGAATCGG
>PEXO01000252.1 GCA_002779045.1 Elusimicrobia bacterium CG08_land_8_20_14_0_20_59_10
ACACCAATATAGGCAAATCCCTGCTTGAGGCGGACAAGGTGGAGGAAGCCAGGAACATAATATTGAAGGCCCACCGCAACAACGTGGAGATGCTGCTGCCGGCGGACCACCGCGTGGTGCAGGAAATAAAGCCCGACGCCAGGGTGGAAGTGACGCAGGCGATGGCGGTGCCGGACGGCTGGATAGGCGTGGATATAGGCCCCCGCACGGAGCTGCTGTTCACGGACAAGATAAAGTCCTCCAAGACCATTTTCTGGAACGGTCCCGTCGGCATATTCGAGACGCCCGCTTTCGCCGGCGGCAGCGTGACCGTCGCCAACGCGATGGCGCAGGCCACCCGCGCCGGAGGCACCACCATCCTGGGGGGCGGCGATACCCTGTCCGTGCTCAAGACCGCCAGGGTCAAGCCTGAAAATATCTCGCATTGCTCGACCGGCGGCGGGGCGAGCCTGGAGTTTGTGGAAGGAAAGCAGCTGCCCGGGCTGGTGGCGCTTTCGCAGAAGTAGCCGCGCAGCTGCCGCGCTGGACGGTAAAAGTATAGTTCGGAGGAATAACTAATGTACACCTTTATCGTGACCGCTCATATCGTGCTGGCTTTTGTCCTGATCCTGGTAATAGTGGTCTTTCAGACCAGCAAGGGTTCCGCGCTTTCGATGTTCGGCGGCGGAGGAGATTCCCTCTTTAACGCCGCCAGCGGCACTTCTTTTATAAAGAAGTTCACCGCCGGCGCGGCCGCGCTTTTCGCGGCCACTTCGCTGCTGCTTACCATCTATTCGTCCAGCACGCGTTTCCGCTCGGTGGTCCAGGAGTACCCGATGCAGGCCAAGCCGCCCGCCGCGGCTCCGGCCGCCGCCTCTCCCGCGGCGGCTGCAGCCCCCGCCCCGGCGGCTGCCAAGGCCGCCCCGGCCAAACCGGCTCCCGCGCCCGGAAAGAAATAACCGGGAATAGATAAGCGAAGAGCATAAATCGGAAGCATTGGTAGAAAACAAGAAGCCCCGCGCTATGCGCGGGGCTCTTGCCTGGTGTTTGCCCGGATCTTCAATCCCCGATTATCGATCTGCTTTTATTCCATGACTTTACTTTCGAAGGTGCTTATAATGTCCAGCAGGTTCGCCGGCGTCTTTGTCGAGAACAGCCGCTTGCGCAGCGTTACGTTGGAGATAAGCCCCGATAACTGTGAAAGGATGTTCAACTGGAGGATCGGTTCGTTGAACGGGGTCAGGATCAGGAATAGCATCTTCACCGGCTGGCCGTCGGGAGAGGGGAAATAGATGCCCTCGCGGCTTTTGGCAACCGCCAGCAGGGGTTTTGTCAGGGAAGCCAGGCGGGCGTGGGGAAAAGCCGTCTGGTGCCCGAGCGCCGTGGAAAAATTCGTCTCCCGCTTTACCAGGGCCTTCAGGGCCTCGGCCTTGTCAAAAGAGGGGCTGGCCGTATGCAGCTTCCCGAGCACTTCCTCTATAGCCTCGAAACGCCCGGTTTCGGCAAGGTCCAGCTCGCAGGCCTGCGGTACCAGCAGGGAGCTCAGCAGCAGCTTGGGCGGCTGGTCGAATTCGCCGCGTATTTCCCCGGTGAGTTCCTCTACTATGTCCTCCATCGTCAGCAGCCCGGCGGGCCCGCCTTTGGAGTCCTTTACCAGCGCCAACTGCAGACGTTTCTCCTGGAAGATCCTCAAGGCGCGTTCCACCGAGCTGTCTTCGGAGATCTCCGCCAGGGGTCTTTTAACGGCGGCCAGGTCCGGTACGGCGCAGTTGCCGGGGGTCAGCAGGCAGGTAGCCATATCCTTGAAATGCGCATAGTCGGTTATGGGGCCTGAAGCGGAACTGAGCGGGTAACGGGAGAATCTTTTCTCTTTTATCAGCTTCAGGTTCTGTTCCCACGGGGCGGCCGGGTCCAGGAAGGTTATCGAGCTGCGCGGGGTCATAACCTCCTTTACCTTCGTCTTGCCGAAATCAAAAAGGTGCTCGAACATCATAAGGCGGCCCAGGGAGATCTTGCCGTGCTCCTGCGACTGGCCCAGGATCATGCGCAGCTCCTCGTCGGAGTGCAGCGCCTCGCTCTCGCCGGGTTTCAGGTGCAGCAGCCCGAGTATGAAATTGGCGCTTTTGTTTATTGCCAGCATGGGCAGATAGGTCGCCTTGTAAAATACCTCCAGCGGTATGGCCGATATCAGCGATATTTTTTCCGGCATGAGTATGGCAAGGTATTTGGGGGCCTGTTCCCCGAGTATCACGTGAAGCCCGGTTATCACCGCGAAGGCTATAACGAAAGAGACAGAGTGGAGCATCTCCGGGGAGATGGGGAGGGAGAGCCAGGCGAAGAAAGGGTCCAGCAGCGCGGCCAGGGCGGGTTCGCCCACCCAGCCAAGCCCGAGGCTGGCCATAGTGACGCCGAGCTGTATTGAAGAAAGGTAGGCGTCTATATGCTGTACCTGTTTTTTTGCGAGCTTCGCCGTTTTCAGGCCTTTGGCGGCCAGCTCTTCCAGGCGGGTAAAGCGGACTTTGACCAGGGCGAATTCTACTATCACGAAAGCGGCGTTAAGCGCTATAAGGAGCGCCGCGATGAAAAGGTCCAGAACATAGATCACGCCTATATTTTACAATTTCGCCCGTGTTATTTGGTAAAATATCTATGGTTCTTTATACATATTCACGATTTACGCGCGGGTGGTGGAACTGGTAGACACGCACGTTTGAGGGGCGTGTGCCTAACGGCTTGCGGGTTCGATTCCCGCCCCGCGCAGATCTTTTAAGGCGGGGGGGGCGAACCCCCCGTTTTTTTTATATCCTATAGCGATGCTCTCTAGGTATTTCCCGCCGTCCCTGTTAAAGGCCATAGCCGCAAAAGCCGGTACTCCCGCTTACGTCTATTCAAGATCCGCTTTTCTCAGGCAGCTCCGCTCCTATAAAACGGCCTTCCGGGCGCTTGCCCCGCTGTTCTGCTATGCCCTGAAGGCAAATTCCAACGGCGCCCTGTGCGCGCTGGCGGCCTGCGAAGGCTGGGGCGCCGACGTGGTCAGCGGCGGGGAACTTTACCGCGCGCTGCGGGCCGGGTTCAAGCCGGAAAAGATTATTTTTTCCGGGGTAGGCAAGACGCGCGAAGAGCTGGAATATGCGCTGAGATCCGGCCTCCTGTTCATTAACGCCGAATCTTTCGAAGAGGTGCTGGCCCTGGAAGAAGCCGCGGCGAAACTGAAGATATCCGCGCCGCTTTCCGTGCGCATTAATCCCGACGTCGACCCGCATACGCACAGGTATATAACCACCGGTAAGCTCGGCGGCAAGTTCGGCGTGTCGTTCGAAGAAGCGCAAAAGATCTATATGTACGCGGCCGGGTCCCGGCACCTTCGGCCCGTGGGCGCGCAGTTCCATATAGGTTCACAGGTGCGTTCCGCGGCTCCCTATGCCAGGGCCGCGGGGAGGCTGGGCGCATTTATTGTCAGGCTGGCTGCACGCGGCGTCCTGCTTAAATACGCCGACGTGGGCGGAGGCTGGGGCGTTAAAGAAGGCGCCGAGATGCCCGACCCCGCGGCGCTCGCGCGCGCCGTGGGCGGAGTTTTTGGCGGTACGGGGCTTAAGGTGATATTGGAACCGGGCCGCTCAGTAGCGGCCCCCTGCGGCGCCCTGCTTACAAAGGTCATCTACCGCAAACGCGGCGGGGATAAGAATTTTATAGTAGTGGACGCGGCCATGAACGATCTTATCCGGCCGGCTGTCTACGGCGCAAAGCATCCCGTAGCCGCGGTGGGGGGCAAGCGCGGCCCGCGCAAGAAGTACGACATAGTGGGGCCGGTCTGCGAAAGCGGTGACTTCCTGGCCAAGGGGGTTTGGCTGGCCGAACCGTCGAACGGGGCGCTGCTGCTGGTGCTGTCGGCGGGCGCTTACGGCTTCTCCATGAGTTCCCAGTATAATTCCCGCCCGCGCGCGGCGGAAGCGCTGATAACCGGGCCTTCTTCCTGGCGCCTTGTGCGCCGCCGGGAAACGTGGAAAGACCTCGTGGCTTTGGAACTTCCGTAATATCTTCTGGCCTAAGCTCGTGCCTAACTCCAGCGGGCGCCGGGTGTGCCGGAACGCAAAATCAGGGTCTCGCACACCGTGCTCGCCCTTCCCCGCCTCGCCCTCCGCGCTACGCAAGCGTCGGGCTCCGGCAGGGTTTTGCTAACCCGGCACACCCGGTGCCCGTCAGAACGTGGGTAATATCCTTTACTTGTAGAAATTTATCAGCTGGCGCAGGCTTTTAGACTGCGCGGCGTTAGGCTGCAACTCCGGGGCGGGGGGCACCGGCACGGGCTGCGGGTCGAAGATAAGGCCGCGCAGTGTTCCCATCACGGCATAGAGGCCGTCTCCGGGGCAGGCGGTGGGCCCCAGGTCCCTGTGGGCGTAAAAGCTGCTGCGGTTTACCGTATAGGTATCCTTCAGATAAGTTCCCACGGCCAGGAAAGAGCCTTTCGCTCCCGGCGTAAAAATATTGGAAACCGGCGGATGGAAGCTGCCCATTATGGAGATGCCGATATTGCCGGTGTTGTGATATTTAACGTGCGCGCCTACCACGCTTATGGGCCTGCCCTCGAAAATATTTCCGAACGGGTCTATCAGGAAGTGGTAGCCGATGTCTATCCAGCCGCGGCCGTTCTGATGGAAGTCCTGTATGAACTGCATTTCCGCCAACGCGCGGTCATAGGTTCCGGGATAATGCGCCTGCGTGTGGTGCAGCGTGAAGTAGAAGGGCTGGTGCGGGGTAAAAGGCCCGGTCGGCGCGGCCGCGCTCCAGCCGGCGCGGCGCACCAGCCTGAAGGGGATGTTCTCCGGCAGTGAAAGGGCCGGGTCGGGCACATAGGTGAAGGTGGACGGCAGTACCTCTTCGGTCTCACTCATGGAGTCCGACCTGAGCAGTTCTGTCTCGTATATCGTCAGGGTGGAATCCTCTTTCAGGTCCAGGTTCACAACGCTGAACTTCAGGGGCTGACGGGTGAGGGCGTCAAGGCGGTACCTGGCCCAGAACCGGCCGCCGGGAAAGCGGCGGGACCTTTCCGGCTTGTAGCGCCTGTCGGCTGGAAAAAAGAAATTGGCCCTTACTACCACGTCCAGGCGTATTGCCGGGTCGGGCATCTCGCCCTGCAGGAGAACGGTGTCGTAATCGGCTTCGGCGGTTTCGCTGTACCGGCTTTCGAACAGGACCGCCCCGGCCTTCTGAGAGCCCGGGAGCCGCATTTCAACGGGATACGGCAGTTCGTTGAAAATCACTTCGTTCTCTTCCGCGTGCGCCGGGCCGGCGGAAAGGAACAAGGCCGCAACTGCGGCTTTCAGAACGGATTTGCCCATACAATGATTATAAGGCCGCGCGGCCGGCTGCGGGAGGGTAGAAGGGCCCAGGTGGAAGCGGGACTTTAGGGGCTTATTGCTCCTCATCGGGTTCCTTCCTGTAACGGAGCGCCGAGGCGAGCACGGTGCTGAAATCCATAAGGGCAGTCTTAAGCCCGGCCCAACCGTCCAGGAAACCAAGTTTTATAAAGTAAGCGCCGGCGAACCTCGTGAACGGGCGCAGCAGGATGAGGGTGCGGCTGCGGTTCTTCAGGGCGTAGGAGCACGCGAGTATTTCGGAGTAGAACTCCAGCTTCCGGCGGCGGTCCTCTTCATCGGTATAAGGATAGTGCAGCAGCGGCTCCTTCAGCCTTCCCACCCCGCCATCCGTTTCCAGGCGCTCGTGCACGGGCTTCGGCAGGAAGCGCGCCGAGCCCCTTCTAAAAAGGCGCAGCTGCCGGTCGGGGTACTTCCCGCCGTGCCTGAGCCAGCGGCCGAAATAGAAATTCTTGCGCGGCAGTTCATAGGCGGCCGGTCCTTTCGGCGCGGCTATAACGCGCCGTATCTCCGACCTGAGGGAGGGGGAGATCTCCTCGTCCGCGTCCAGGATGAAGATCCAGTCCGAGGCCGCCTGGTCGGCCGCGAACTGCTTGTTGATATAGACCGCGCGGCTGTTGGGGCGGGAGAAGAACTTTACCGGGAAATCCCTGGCCGCCAGCGCGGTCCCGTCGGTGGAGCCGCAGTCCACGAAGATGAGCTCGTCGGCCCAGGCGGCGCTGGAAAGAGAGCGGGCGAGGTTCTTTTCCTCGTTGTTGGCTATCATCGCTATAGTTATGGTGGACATAATCAGGGAAAGTAACCAGTAAAATTCATCGGAGTTCTTCTCCTGAAACGGCCTGTTCGAAGACGGAACAGGTGGCGGCGGCGAAGGCGCCGGGCGAGAAGTTCCCGGCCGCCCGTGCAAGGTTTTCTTCACCTGCGGCGGCCATTTTCCGGGGATCGGACAGCAGGTCGGCCAGTTTGCCGGCGAGAGCCGCATGGTCGCCGGGGTGGAATAAGAATCGCGCCGGCAGGAATTCCGGCAGGCTGCCTGCGGTGGTTGAGATCAGCGGCCGGCCGGTGGAGAGCCATTCCAGTGCTACGCGGGAGAAGGCCTCGCTTCCCAGCGAGGCTATCACCCCTATATCACAGGACCCCATGAAACCGAAGACATCTTTCACCGCTCCGCGGAAGAAAACGCTGCCGGTTATGCCAAGCTGCGCCGCCGTTCTTTCAAGGTCGGCGTATTTTACGTTCGCCTCATGCCCGGCTACATGGAACTCCGCTGTTATCCCGAGTCTTTTAAGTTCCGCCGCGGCTTTTAGGAAGCAGGCATGTCCTTTCACGGGGTCAAGCCGCCCGAGGATACCTATTTTCGGGGCCGGCCCCGGCTTGCGCGGGGCGTTCCTGTGCGGCTTTATGCCGGGCCTGAGCACGGTTATCCGGCGGCCGTCAAGACCGGCCTTGAGATAAAGCCCTTTTATGTAGGTGGAAGCCGCTATTACCCTGGTCACCCGCGAGTATATTAATCCTGCCGAAGGGAGCTTGGCGTCGGCCTTTACCCGTATGACCGGCCGGCCCAGCAGGCAGGCCATGGTCTGGGTGCGGCCGGTATGCGCGCAGACCACGTCTATTCCCTCCGTGCGTGAAAAGGCGCGCAGGCGCAGTACCGCTCGGGGGAGACGCAGGTTGTCTTTGCGTCCGGGTATGTTGAAGGTCCGGAAGCCGGCGGCGGCGGCCAGGGCCATGGCCGCGCTGCCCGTCGGGCAGGCGAAATATACCGTATGTCCGGCGGCGCAGAGGGCGCGCGCCTGGTCGAAAGCGTAAGCGGCAAGCCCGCTATTCCACGGGATGTCTATTGCGCTTAAAATCTTCAAGGGCTGTTTCATAGCACTTTAAAGTGAGGGCGGCCATGCGCGGCGAAGAGAAATCCTCCCGGCGGCGGTGCGCTTCCCGGGCCAGTCCGGCGCTCAGGGCCGGGTCCGAGATGAGGCGCAGCTGCGCTTTTGCCAGGGCTTCGTGGTCCCGCGGCGGTACGGTCAGCCCGTTGGCTTCGTTCTCTATCACGTCGGTAATACCGCCGGCCGTGGTGGCCACTATAGGCAGGCCGGCGTTCATGGCTTCCACCAGTACGCTTCCCATTCCCTCTTCGGCCGAAGAGAGCACAAACATGTCCAGGGCGCCCAGTACCTTGTAGGGATCGGGGCGGTAGCCTATCAGTTTGAAGCGGTCCTGTATCTTCAGCATCCGGGCCAGGTGGGCGGTCCTTTCCGCCAGCGGACCCTCCCCGGCGAGCAAAAAGAAGGAGCCGGGATTTTCTTTGAATACCAGGGCGGCGGCGCGGACCATGTTCTCGGGATCCTTGTGGGGTACCAGCGCTATCAGTGAGCCGGCCCAGAAAGCGTCGGCGGGGAGGCCTAGTTCGGCGGCCAGTTCTCCGCGCGCCGCTTCACGGTAGGCCTGGAATTCGCCCGGTTTCCAGGGGGTATCGTCCAGGTCTATCGTGCTGTTGACCACTGCCACCTTTTCGTCGGGCACTCCGGAATTAAGAAGTATTTCCTTCACGGCGTCGGAGATGGCTATCACGCTGTGTGCTTTTGCGTACTTGAACCGCGCGCTGAAAGAGCCGGGCATGAAATCCACGCGCCTGTGCGCCACGCGCACGCAGTCCAGTCCCGCCGAAGCAAGCCAGGAGATGGCCGCGGTATGGGACGTATGGGAATGAAGTATGGGTGTCCGTCCGCCGGCCGGCAGGGCTCTGAGGGCGCGCTTCAGCAGCAGTACGGAAACCGGGTCCCACTCGAAAAAATAGGGCAGCGTCAGGGTTTTGAAATTCTTGCGCGCGGCCGCCTTGTGCAGGGGGGAATCGTGGCGGCAGACCACGGTGTTGTCGTGGCCCAGGCGGTCCAGTTCTTTTACCAGGTACAGCATCTGGCGCTGGCCCCCGCGCAGCTCTTTGCCGTCGTCGAGGTGAAATACAGTGAGGCGGTTTTCCATAAGTAAAGGGATATTCTAACAAATAAGCCGGTCCGCCCTGCCAGGCCCCGGAGATTTGACGAGGGCTCTAAAATTCAAAAGCCCCTTGCGGGGCTTTTAAATCGGGTGGACGTGACAGGGATCGAACCT
>PEXO01000325.1 GCA_002779045.1 Elusimicrobia bacterium CG08_land_8_20_14_0_20_59_10
CCGGCTGTATTTCCAGCGCACTGCGCAGCCCCTCGTACGCTTCCTTAAGCTTGCCCTGCGCGTAAAGCTCCAGGGAACGCTTCAACTGGTCGTTAGCCTGCTGCTGGCGCAGCTCGTCCTCGATGCGGGTTATCCACTCCACTATCACGGCATCCCTGGGCCTTATCAGCAGCGCGTTATAAAGATTGTCCAGGGAATCTTTCAGTTCCCGCGCCTTGTACTGGTCAACCCCTCTCTGGAAATAATAATCCTTCAGGTCGTCCTTCAGCTTTTTATGCCAGTACTTGGCTTTAATATTGTTCGGGGACAGCTTCACCACCTCCTGCATCTTCCGGTACGCCTCCAGGATACGGCCCTCGGTATAAAGCGACAGGGCGGTCCTGAAGCGGTCCTCCAGCATCAGCTTCTTGCTCATAGCCGGGCGCAGGCTGCCGCGCAGCTGGTTGGAAGCCTCCAGCAGCATCTGCGCGTCGCTGTGGCCGGGATCTATGGCGAGTATCCTGGCGGCCAGGTCCTTTGCGTCCTCGTAGTTGCCGCAGCGGTAATACTCAAAGGCGTTCTCGTAAATACTGTCGAGCATAGTGGCCTGGAGCTTCTGCTTTTCCAGCTTCACCGTTTCAAAGAATTTCTTCTTCTCCTCGAATTCGCTCAGCGACCCCAGCCCTATCTTCTGCAGGTCCAGGAAAAGGGACTCTTCGCTCCTGACCTTGTTCCTCTCCTGTGAAAAAGCCGGGGCGCAGGAAATCGCCGTGAACATCAGCGCCAGAATTGTGTTTTTCATAAAATGCCCTCTACTTTAGAACGGCATGCCCCCCGTGATAAGATCGCTTACCATGGGCGCGAGCATCAGGATGAATACCGTAGGGAAAATGAATATGAACAGCGGGATGAGCATCTTGGTGGAAGCCGCCGCCGCCAGTTTCTCGGCCTTGTTCAGGCGGCGGAAACGCATATCGGCCGAATAGTTGCGCAGCAGCTCCACCAGGCTGGTCCCCAGTTCGTCGGATTGCACGATAAGGCCCACGAAGGAACGCACCTCCTGCAGGCCGGTGCGCGTGGCCAGGCGGCGCAGCGCGTCGCGCCGGGAATAGCCAAGCTGCACCTCGTTTATCGTGCGCTCTATCTCTATCTCCAGTCCCGTCTTGACCGGGGCTATCTTGACTATACGGTCAAAAGCCGTCATATAGTCCAGGCCCGACTCTATCATCAGCGCCCCGAGGTCAACGAAAGTGGGGAAGTTACGGATTATATCCTCCTGCCGGGCGCGTATGCGCGAGGAATACATGGCGGCGTCGGGCAGCATGAACCCCAGCAGGGCGAAGATTATGACGAAGAACGAACCGCTCATAACAAAAAAGATGGCCGGCAGGGCTACCGCCGCTATCATCTTGAGATGCAGCATCTTAAGCGGGTTGGTATTAGGCGGGCTCCCGAGCAGCGTGTAAGTTTCCTCCAGTTTCTTTTCCATGCCCAGCCTCTTGGCGAGGAACAGGTCCACCTTGTCCCAGAAGAGGGGGCTGCCTTCGAGCTTAGCGAAGACAGAGAACTCCTTTTCCTCCATGTCGCTGATGTCGCCCATGGGGGAGTGGATTACCTCGCGCGGCGCAAAGAAGCGCTGCACCGCCGTGAAGGTCGCGAACGAGCCCACGATGGAGAGCACTATAAGGAAAATATTAAGCAGCTGGTCTTGCATAAGAACCTTACACCTTTATGTCTCCCAGGCTCGACACCACCTTCATGCCTATGGCCACCCAGATCACGCAGAAGACGCCCGTGGCCATTCCGAGCGGCTGCGAATAGAATTTTATCATCGTCTCCGGCTGGAACATGAACATGACGCTGACCATGATCCAG
>PEXO01000145.1:0-705 GCA_002779045.1 Elusimicrobia bacterium CG08_land_8_20_14_0_20_59_10
GGCGGATGCCAAGAACACCGGCCTGCCGTGCGGCTCTTTCGATTTCGCCGTATGCAATAATCTTGTGCACCACATAGCGGAACCCGGCCTGTTGTTCCGGGAAATAGCGCGCCTGCTGCGGCACGGGGGCGGCATTTTTATCAGGGACCTGCGCCGCCCGCGGACCGCGCGGGAATTGGCGGCCCATATGGCAAATTGCTCCGGCGATACGCCGCGCCAGCGGGAATTGCTCCGGGACTCCCTCCTGGCTGCGTTGAGGCCGGAAGAGGTCGCGGAATTCGTGAAGGGAGCCGGATTGAGAGGAGTCGTTCTGGCCGAAGCCGGGGACAGGCATTGGGAGCTGCGGCGTCCGGCCCGTTGAGGACTGGCCTGCGCGCGGCGCTGTTCTATCCCCGCGTATAGTTTAGTGCAATTGTTCGAATGCCGGGCGCAGCGCCTGTTCTGCCGTGCGCTCCGGGCCGGTCAGCAGGCATCCTATGCGTGTGAAAAAAATAGCTTTCGTATATGCCCCGGCCTCCCTCAAAAACCCGGTCCTGCGGAAAAAGGGCTGGGGAACGATGCCGCCGCTCTGGGCTCTTTTCCTTGGCTCCTACTTGAAAGAGTCGTTGCCCGGAGTAAAAATAGATATATTGGACGAGCAGATACTGGGCCGGGAAGGTTTCCTGCGCAGGCTCAGGAACTCCAGGTATGACCTGGCCTGCTTCA
>PEXO01000145.1:747-1893 GCA_002779045.1 Elusimicrobia bacterium CG08_land_8_20_14_0_20_59_10
GCCTGCTCAAGCGCAACGGGGCTTTTGTGGCCTTCGGCGGACACTACGCCACCCCGCTGCGGCGGGAAATACTTCTGAACAGAGGGCCGGGTTCCGGAGACCACTGCGTAGACGTGGTGGTGCAGTACGACGGGGAGCGGGCCGTCCCCGAACTTGTAAAAGGGACGGCCTTTTCAAAGATAAAGAACCTTGTCTACCGCGCCCCTGACGGGGAAGTGCGGGAGAACCCCGTTGAGACCCCGGCCGCCTCCGAATTGCCGGAGATAGATTATTCGCTGGTGGACCTGGAGGAGTATTTTTCCCGGCAGTCCCCCTATGCCAGGAGAATAATTCCTTTTATCACGCAGCGCGGCTGTATGCGGGCCTCCACCGCGGGCCGCTGCATTTTCTGCAGCATCAAGGACCGTGGTTACAGGACGATAGCTCCGGAGACGCTTTGGTCGCGTATCTCTGGCCTGACGAAGAAGTACGGTATTAAAGGCCTTTACGACTCCAGCGCGGATTTCATGGGGGGGACGGAATGGTTCAGGGAGTTTTGCGCCGCATCCGCGGTCTGCGCCGAAAAACCTGTAATAAAAGTGGCTCTCAGGCTTGACGATGTGACGCCGCGCAGCGCCGGGCAGCTCAGGGCGATTAATGTGGGCAACACGGTGCTGGGAGTGGAATCCTTCGACGACGGGGTATTGCGCCGTCTGCAGAAGGGCTGGACGTGTAAAACCGCAAAGCGCGGGATACGGCTGCTGGCCAAGGCGGGGATAGTTCCGGAGATGTACCTGCTTGCAGGCTCTCCCGGGGAAAGCACAGGGAGTCTCCGCAAAACTTTCAGGGAACTGAATTCCCTTATCCTGCCTGCCCATGCCTGGGAAGCGTCCATGATCCATACGCTCAATATGATCCCCGGGTCCGCCGTCTGGCAGCAGCTTCTGCGTGTGGAGAAAAAGTACGCCGGTGCCGACATGTTCGAATATTCACAGCTTTTCGCCGACTGGGTGCGGCATTTCTGCCCGGCGGGTCTGGAGGAGATACAAGCGATGAAGACCGCTATCAGAGAGTTGATGGCGCTGAAAGCGCGCATCTGAGGAACGGGGAGATTATGAAAAAATACGATGAATTTTGCAAAAAGGCCAAGGCGCTCGGGGCCCTCAA
>PEXO01000124.1 GCA_002779045.1 Elusimicrobia bacterium CG08_land_8_20_14_0_20_59_10
GGTAGTATTTGTCCGGGTTATAGATGAAGTAGAAGTCGAAAGGCTGCAGCCTGGGCAGCGTCACGTAGGGCTGGCCCTTATCGTCCGTCTTCTCCTCCAGCTGGTGCTTGGCGGCGGCCGCGGGTTCATAATCCGGGTTCTTCACCAGGCCCGTTTCCTCTATATTATCCACCACGCTGGTGGCCCACTTATAGCCCACGGCCTTGTCGCCGAACTCCTCCCAGTCGCCGTCGGAGCTTTTTTCATACATCTTCTTGCGCAGGGCCTCCATGGTAATGCCCATCCTCTCGGCTATAGGCATCATCAGGCGGCGCTCCCATTCGCGGGCCAGTTCCAACTGCTCTTTTAACTGCGTCATATTGCCCCAGTTCATTGTGGACATCTGGTGATGCAGTATTATGGCATTGGGGTAGACATAAGACCTGTCCGCCAGGGTCGTTATGGTGGCGGCCATGCTGGCGGCGAAAGATTTCACCACCACGTAGACCGGCGCACGGCTGGCCTTCATGGCTTTAAGTATGCGGTAGCCGGCCATCACCGACCCTCCGGGCGAGGAGTCTATCACGATGAAGATAGGCGCGGTGCTGATATTGTTGAAGTAATGGATGCGGTCCGTGACATTTCCGGCCGTCTTGGACACTATAGGACCATTGAGGGCTATACGGCGGTCGCTTATCACCAGTTGGCCGTCGGCGAAAGGTTTGTCGAGGTAACGGGGCTCCGTATTGGCCTCCCGCTTCCACTCTTCTTTCTTCCCGCGCAGCGTCAGGTCGGCGTCCAGCCGGGCCATGCGGGCCTCCAGCAGGTTTTTCTCAAAACGCAGTTGGCGCTCCTTAAGGTCCATGCGCTTAAGCTGCAAATCTATCTCGTTCTTTTCCTTCGCCTCCGCCATGGTCTCTTCGCGCAGGCGCTCCGCCTGGACGTCGTTGGCCAGCTTAAGGCTTGCCAGCTGCAGGGACATTTCCTTAAGGGTTTTCTTTGACTCCTCGTCGGTTATTTTATTGGCGAGCATCAGCTTCTGCAGTTCCGCGCTCTCCCCGGCGGTCAGGGCTTTGAGCTTTTCATCGGACAGCTTATTCTCGAACCCGAGCTTGTCCAGTTCCGCCCGCGTGGGGTTCAGCTCGCTCTGTGCCTTCTCGGCGTAGAATTTATTTTCCAGGACCAGGCGGGTGTAATCCGCTTCCATGTTCACAACCTCGTTCTTGCGTTTCTGCAGCACAAGGTCGTACTGGGCCTTAAACTCGTCTTTTTCGTCGTTGATAAGCTGGGCCTTGGTCTTGGGAGCCGCCGCTTCCGGCGCTTTCGGCGCTGTTGGCGGCGCGGGGGTCTGCGCCGAGAGAGTGGCCGTAAAGATGCCTAATACTGCGAGGAACGCGATGTTTCTCATTGTTCTGAATACCTCCACGAAGGCTGGGGCCGGCGGCTGGCCGGACGCAGTTTTAATAGCACCTTATGGCGCAACAACAGTCAATCTACGCCAGCGGGGCGTTGAGGAATTATATAATATCGGCGGCACCCGGTATGACGCGAAAAGAACTGCTGAAAAAAATGAGCCCCTATCCCGAATTCTACAAGAAGGTCTGGCTGGCCTGTATGGAGATACCGGGGGGCGAGACCCGTTCGTATAAATGGCTGGCCGGCCGCATAGGCAGGCCGCGCGCGGCCCGGGCCGCGGCGCTGGCTCTCAAGCGCAACCCGTTCGCGCCGCAGGTGCCCTGCCACAGGGTAGTGCGCTCGGACGGGACTATAGGCGGGTACTCAGGGCCGGGCGGAGCCGCCGCTAAAAAGCGGCTGCTCCGCGAAGAAGGCCGTCAGAAATCGTAGGCGTGCTGCCAGTTGTCCCCGGTAACCTCGGGCAGCGGGCTGTTCACTATCTTCTTTTTCAGCAGCAGGGCCGCTATCGAGTCCGGGAAGGTGGTCTTTATGCGGTAGATTATCTCCGGCAGCCAGCCGGCCTTTATCTTCTGGTTCTCGTCCAGCACGCTGTTTATCAGCGACAGCGCGGAGTTGGCGCAGCTGTTGTAGAACAGGGAATAAACCTCCCCGTCATTATTATCGGCGGCTTTTTTGAAGGCATTGTCCAGCAGTTTCAGCTGCCGGCCGCGCCGGATATTGAGCGGGTAAAGGGTCATGGTCTGGGCCTGGCCCGGGAGCTTGAATTCCGTATAGCGCTCCATGGTCTGGATGCTGTAATAGACCAGGTATTTTCCCTTCAGGGCCGCCACCGGCGAGTAGGACATATTGGCCTTGTCCTTATAGTACGCGTCCAGCGAGACCACCAGGCCGCGCGCCGTCCTGCCGTCCGCGGTCTTTACGCCGCCCGGCTTGAAGGTGAACATCAGCAGGCCGTGGTCGCCGTAGCGCACGGGCTTGGTGGTGGTCTTCTTCACGAAAAAAGCCTACTGCAGCATTTCCGGCTTCACAACCACGCCGGTCTCCCACACGCTTACCAGGTTATCGTACTCGTCCCGGAGCCGCTGCCCCTCCGCGGAATGGGCCAGGCTCCAGTTCACATTGCCCAGCACATAGCCCGAGGCGCCGCGCGCTATTATGGAGGGAGCGCGCTGCAGGTTAAGCATCTCGCCGACCGGTGCGATACCGTCCAAAGCCGACGGCGGCAGCAGCTGCTTTATTATGAACTCGCTGGTATCGTCGCGCTGCCTGGCATAACCTTCCACGCAGATCTTGGTGTCTCCCACGTCTTTCAGCCACTGCGGATATGTGACTATCTTGAAAACCTTGCCGCTTTCGGTAGTGAAGATCGGCGGGTCGGTCTTAAAGCTGACATGGCCTTTGACTATATAGCGGGCATGATAATCGGAATACAGCTCTTTATTTACGGGGTCCATGCCGGCAAGCGTCTCTTCCCAGGTCCGGGAGTTAAGAATGGCGTTCCATTGGGCGTCGCTAAGGGCGTTAAGTACCGGGTCGACGCTTTGAACTCCGGGAACCTGCCGCAGCGCGGCAGCGGACGGGACGGGCGCGCTTATGTTCTTCTGGAAATAGGAGGCTTGTACTGAGGCTAACGCCGGCAGGGAGGTTCTGAGGTTTTCTATTCCTCCGGCCTGGCCGAGGGCCAGCCCGGGACCGAATACCGCCGTAAACATCAGAAGGAGTTTTTTCATGCATTGTAACCTCTCGTATACTTGCATCCGCATCTATAGGATACCCCGCGCTCCGGCCGCCCGCAATTGCCATAGGGGTAAGGCGCTAAAGGTTTATGACCTATATCAACCCGGGGCCATCGGTCCGCGAATGCCCGGAACCCGGCCGCCTGATGGCCAGAGGCCCTGTTGCGGCACAAGAAAGTGTCCGCGGCAACATTGTATGCGTAGTCCACATGCATAGCCTTGGCCGCCTGCCAGCCATAAGCTTGCCGCAGACATGGGAATACCGCTATAATAATGCTTCCTAAGCTAAGGAGACCCTTGATGCAAAATTTTAATTTCAACAACCCCGTAAGGGTGATCTTCGGAAAAGGGACGATAGCCAGGCTTGGCCCCGAAGCGGCCAAAGCCGGCAAAAAAGCCCTGTTCGTCTACGGCGGCGGAAGCATAAAAAAGAACGGCGTTTATGAGGCGGTCCTGAAGACGCTGGCGGAGAACGGCATAGAGACGGTGGAACACTCCGGGGTAAAGCCGAACCCGGTACTTTCTCATGTAAGGGAAGGCGTAAAAAAAGCGATAGCGGAAAAATGCAGCCTTGTGGTTGCCGCCGGCGGCGGTTCGGTGATAGATGAAAGCAAAGCCATAGCCGCCGGAACCCGGTATGCCGGCGACGTCTGGGATTTCTTCATTGATAAAGCCCGCGCGAAGGAAGCGCTGCCTATCTTCACCGTACTGACCCTGCCTGCCACCGGTTCGGAGATGAACTCCGGCTGCGTGGTTACCAACGAGGAGACGAAGCAGAAATACTCCGCCGGGGCGCCTGTGCTTTTTCCGAAAGTCTCCATCCTTGACCCGGAAACCACAATAGGCCTCCCCCCGGCGCAGGTGGCCAACGGGGCCGTGGACGCTATAGCGCACCTGGTAGAAGGCTATTTCACCACCCCGGACCCGGACAACGCCGTTACCGACGAAATGGTGCACGCCCTGGCACGCTCGGTCATAGCTTCCACGGAAAGGATACTGAAGGACCCTTCCGACTATAATGCGCGGGCCTCCATGATGTGGTCCGCCACATTGGCGCTCAACGGGCTGGCCTCCTGCGGCTACGGCCGGATGAGCTTCATCAACCACGCCATCGAGCATTCCCTGAGCGCCTTTTACGACATAGCGCACGGGGCGGGGCTGGCCATAGTCATGCCCGCCTGGTTCAAACACCACCTGGCCAACGGCGGGGAGGAGCGGCTGGCGAAATTCGGCGCAGCGGTGTTCGGCTCCGGGAACGCGCAGGAAACGATAAAAGCTTTCGAGGCCTTCTTCAAAAAAGCCGGCGCGCCGGTGCGGCTTTCGGAAGCGGGCATCCCGGCGGGGGACATCCCGGCCATAGCCGCCAATGCCATGGGCCTTATAAAGCTGTGGGGGGTAAAAGCTGACCAGGCCGAAGTGGAAAAGATACTCTCGGGAGCGATATAGCATGAAAAAGACCCTGTCCTTTATAGCCTTGTCGGCAGCGCTGTACGGCTGCCTGTTCTTCTTCGCCTCGGCGGAGGAAAAAGCCCCGGAGCAGCCGGCGGCAACCGTCTATTTTTCAAAGACCATCTCCGCCGCGAAAATTAAAGCCCTTTACAAGAAACTGGGGTTCAAGCCCTCCGGGAAACTAGGCGTGAAGGTGCACTTCGGCGAAAAGGGCAATGAGAATTATCTCCCGCCCGCGCTGCTCAAGGACCTGGTGAAGGAATTAAAGGGCACCTTCGTGGAGACCAACACGCTCTACGGCGGCTCGCGCGGCGACACTAAAAGTCACCTGGCTACGGCAAAAGAGCATGGCTGGAACTACGCCCCCATAGACATAATGGATTCCGACGGCGAAAAAACCGTTCCCTATAAAGGCAGATACTTCCGGCAGGTCTACATAGGCAAGCACATGGACAACTACGGCTCTTTCCTTGTGATCTCGCATTTTAAAGGCCACGGCATCGCCGGCTTCGGCGGGGCCATAAAGAACCTGGCAATGGGCTTCGCCTCCCCGGCGGGGAAGAAGGCGCAGCACTCCGGTATGTTCCCCAGGGTGCGCAGTTCTAAATGCGTGCAGTGCGGCCTGTGCAGGACGCAGTGCCCCGTAGGGGCGATAAGCGAAGATATCGTGGTAGACGAGAAGAAATGCACCGGCTGCGGCAAATGCGCGGAGATCTGCCCCTATAAGGCCATAGAGGCCGCCCCCAAGTCCACCCGCGGAGGGATATTCCAGGAAAAACTGGCGGAATACGCCAAAGGCGTCACTGCCGGCCGCAAAATGACCTATATAAACCTGTTGATGAATATTTCAGCAGCCTGCGACTGTAGCGCCGGCGCGCCCAAGCCCTTCATGGGAGATGTGGGCATTTTGTCTTCCAGCGACCCGGTGGCCCTGGACCAGGCCAGCTTTGACCTGGTGAACAAGGCCGCCGGCCTGGACGACGCTTTTAAACACGAGACCGGGATCTCCGGAGAACGCTGCCTGGAATATTCCCAAAAAATAGCCCTCGGCACAAGGAAATACAAGCTGGTGGAAGTAAAATAAGACCCGCACCGCAGGCATAAAAAAAGCCCGGAACGATCCGGGCTTTTTCTTTTGAGCCGCGATGCAAAACCTTACCCCACCATGTCGCCCATACTGAACATCGGCATGAACATGGCGATAACTATAGTGCCGATAACAACGCCGAGCACCACCATGATAAGCGGCTCTATCATGGAAGTGAGGCCCTTCACGGCGGTATCCACTTCCTGGTCGTAGAAGTCGGCTATCTTGTTGAGCATGTTGTCCAGGCCGCCGGTCTCTTCGCCCACGCTTATCATCTGTATGACCATCGGCGGGAAGATCCCGGACCGCTTGAGCGGGTCCGCTATACGGCCGCCCTCCTTGATGGAGTCATAGCTCTGCATGATGGCCTTTTCTATGGTCTTGTTGCCGGCGGTCTTGGCCACGGTCTCAAGTCCCTGCAGTATGGGCACGCCGGATTTTATAAGGGTGCCCAGCGTGCGCGTGAACTTGGCTATGGCTACTTTTTTAAGCAGGATACCGAACACCGGCACCTTAAGCGAGATATCGTCCACCCTTGCGATACCCTTGGGCGTCTTTCTCCATTTATTAGCTCCCCAGCCCGCAAGGCCCAGCACCGGGATGAGGATAATGCTCTTCTGGCGCAGGAAGTCGGAAAGGTCTATTATCACCTGGGTAATGAAGGGAAGTTCCGCGTTGAAACCGCCGAAGATATCCTTGAAGACCGGGATGACGAATACTATCAGGAATATCGTGATAAGCCCGGCCACGCTGAACACGACCGTGGGGTACATCAGGGCGCTCTTCACCTTGGCTTTTAGGGCTTCGGAAGCTTCAAGGAAGCCGGAAAGGCGCTCAAGTATGGTGTCAAGGATACCGCCCACTTCGCCGGCCCGGATCATGGCCACGTAAAGCTCGGTGAAGGCCGTCGGATGCTTTTTCATCCCGTCGGCAATGGAAAGGCCGGCCTCTATATCAACGCGCAACGCGCCCACCACAGCCTGGAAGGCCGGGTTCTCCGCCTGCTCCTCCAGTATGGTAAGCCCCTGCACTATAGGCACGCCGGCCGACACCAGCGTGGACAGCTGGCGTGAGAACATCACCACGTCATTGGATTTAACGCTTCCCTTGATCTTCTTTTTGCCGGCGGACGGCTTTATCTCGGTGACGGAAAGCCGTTTTTCGCGCAGGCGCGCGATGGCGGCCCTCTGGTCAGGCGCCTCCACCATCCCCGCCGTCACCTTGCCGCTGCTTTCTTTTGCTTTATAGGCGAATTGCATATGAGAATAGTGCGGACCCAGGGAGCCGGCCGCCGCCGGCCGCGCCGGTGCTTAGCTGGTGGTTGAAAGGGTCTTCTGCAGCAGCTTCTTGAGGTCCTCCGGGTCGGCCGAACGGTTGACGGCCTCCTGGTAGGTGATCTTCTGCTTCTTGTACAGGTCCACCAGCGACTGGTTCATGGTAACCATACCGAACTTGCCGCCGGTCTGGATCACGGTGGCGATCTGCTCCACTTTCTGTTCGCGGATGAGGTTGCGCACCGCGGAGGTGGCTATCATAACCTCGCAGCAGAGGGTGCGGCCCGTGCCGCCGGCCAGAGGCAGCAGCTGCTGGGCAAAAACTCCCTGCAGCACGAAAGAGAGCTGCACGCGTATCTGTTCCTGCTGGTGCGGCGGGAAAACGTCTATTATGCGGTTTATCGTCTGGGCGGCGTCGGAGGTATGCAGCGTGGCCAGCACCAGGTGGCCCGTCTCGGCGATATTCAGGGCGGCGCCTATCGTCTCCAGGTCGCGCAACTCACCGATAAGTATCACGTCCGGGTCCTGCCGCAGCACGTGGCGCAGCGCGGCGCCGAAGGTTTCGGTATCGGCGCCCACTTCCCGCTGGTTCACCATGCTCTTTTTATGCGTATGCACATACTCGATGGGGTCTTCCACGGTTATTATGTGGTAACTCCGGTGCTCGTTAAGGTAGTCTATCATCGAAGCCAGCGTGGTAGATTTACCGGAACCCGTCGGGCCGGTCACCAGCAGCAGGCCCTTGTTCAGCTTCATTATTTCATAGACGACCGCGGGGAGGTTGAGCTCTTCGAAAGTCTTATACTTGCTGGGTATGGCGCGGATGGCCGCGCCGACCACTCCGCGCTGGCGGTAGGCGTTCATGCGCAGGCGGCCCATGCCTTTTATCCCGAAGGCGAAGTCCAGCTCGTTCGTGGCTTCAAAGCGCTGGCGCTGCGCGTCGGTCATCAGCGAGAAGATCAGGGTCTGGCACATCTCCGGGGTCAGTTTTTCAAAGGGGGTGTTCAGCAGCTCGCCGTCTATGCGCAGCATCGGGGTGGTGCCGGCGGTGAGATGCAGGTCTGAAGCGGTTTTCTCATGCATCATCATGAACAACTCGCTCATTGTTACCATAAATTAGCTCCTGAAGAACTTTCCACCATCAAAGTAAATCAAAACCGGACCGTCAGTCCACGTCCGACCCCGTAACGCGTATGACCTCCTCTACCGTGGTCATACCCGCAAAAAGCTTGCGCAAAGCCGACTCCCGCAGCGTTATCATGCCGTTCTTGCGGGCCTCATCTTTTATCTTAGAAACATGCGCCTTCTCGATGATGAGGCCGCGTATGATGTCGCTGACTTCAAGTATCTCGTGGATACCCATGCGCCCCTTATAGCCCGTCTTGGCGCACTTGTCGCAGCCCCGTCCTCTAGACAGGATTATTTTACCATTTTTAGTATTATTATCAAGAACGGCCTTTGAAACCCCCAGGCTTACGAGGAGTTCCGGTTTCACCTCATAGGTCTCCTTGCA